>NZ_JAAGPB010000158.1:0-16849 GCF_017104585.1 Burkholderia sp. Ac-20392 | reverse complement strand
GCGTGGCGCGCGCGGCTCGCGAGCGACCGCCGGCTGAAGGTCGGGCTCGTGTGGACGGGCAGCGCGGGGCACCAGCGCAATCCGTTCCGGCGCGTCGGGCTCGAGCGCTATGCCGCCGCGTTCCGCGGGATCGACGGCGTCGCGTTTTATTCGCTGCAACCGGGCGCGAACGCGGATGTCGAGGCGGCGCGCGCGGCGGGCCTCGCCATCGAGGATTTCACGGCGGAACTGACGAGCTTCGACGATACGGCCGCATTCATCGGCGCGCTGGATCTCGTGATCACCGTCTGCACGTCGGTCGCGCATCTGGCGGGCGCGCTCGGCGCACGCACCTGGGTGTTGCTCGACGTGAATCCGCACTGGCCGTGGCTGCTCGAACGCAACGACAGCCCGTGGTATCCGACCGCGACGCTGTACCGGCAACCGGCGTTCGGCGCGTGGGCGCCGGTGATGGAGGACGTGAGCCGCGACCTGCGGGGCCTGGCCGCGCAGCCGGTGCAATCGGCTTAATCGGCGGAGTCTGCCCGGCAGGCCTGAGCGGCCGGCCGGTTCACGGCCACCGGCCGCCGCGGGATGTTGCATTTGGCGGCGGCCGCCACGCACTGCGCAGCGGCCGCGCGTTGCGTCATTCCGGCTGGTCGTCGCCGTTCTTCTTGCCGTTGCGCCGGCGCAGCCCGGGGCCGAACGTGAAGCCGAACGCGAGCAGCACGAGCGACACCGCGAGCACGATGTTGTTGCCGCTCGTCACGTAGGGCGTGAAGCCGCTGGTGCCTTCGATCCGCACGTCGAGCGAGCCGATCGTGAACGGTTTCAGTTGCCCGAGCACGCGGCCGTGCGCATCGATCGCGGCCGTCATCCCCGTGTTGGTCGAGCGCAGCATCGGCCGGCCCGTCTCCAGCGAGCGCATCCGCGCGATCTGCAGGTGCTGGTCGAGCGCGATCGTGTCGCCGAACCACGCGAGGTTCGTCACGTTGACGAGTACGCCCGGCGGCTGCGGGTTGTCGCGGATCGTCGCGGCGATCTCCTCGCCGAACAAGTCCTCGTAGCAGATGTCGGCCATCACGGGCTGGTTGTGCACGAGGAACGGCTTCTGCACGGGGGCGCCGCGCGCGAAGTCGCCGAGCGGCATCTTCATCAGGTCGACGAACCACCGGAAGCCCCACGGGATGAATTCACCGAAGGGCACGAGATGGTGCTTGTCGTAGTGATAGATGTCGCGCGAATTCGGCGTCACGCCGTACAGGCTGTTCGTATAGTCGACGTAGTGGCCGTCCTCGGTCACCGATGCGCCGACCGCGCCGAACAGCACGGCCGAGCCCGTCGTGTCGCTGAACTTGCGGATCGCGACGGCGAACGGCTCGGGCAGCTCCTGGATCATCACCGCGATCGCGGTTTCGGGCGTGACGATCAGGTCGGCCGGCTTCTCGATGATCATCTGCGTGTACATCTTGATCGCCGCGTCGATGCCCGCTTCCTCGAACTTGATGTCCTGCTTCACGTTGCCCTGCAGCAGCCGCACGGTGAGCGGCTTGTTCGCGGGCACGGTCCACGTGACCTGCGACAGGCCGAGACCGGCCGCGATCAGCGCGACCGCGATGCCGGCCGGCGCGGCGATGCGTACGCGCGCATTGCCGGCACGGGGTTCGGCAAGCGGCGACGGCCGGGCGGTGGCGAGCGCCTGCACGACGAGCGCGGCGAACAGCGCGAGCACCCACGCGATCCCGTACACGCCGGCGACCGGCGCGAAGCCCGCGAACGGGCCGTCGACCTGCGGATAACCGCTGGCGAGCCACGGGAAGCCGGTGAACAGGGTGCCGCGCAGCCATTCGCCGAGTGCCCACGCGCTCGCGAACGCGAATGCGCCGTGCCAGGTCGGTGAGAACGGCCGCGGGTCGGGCGTGCGGCGATGCCACGCATGGCCCGCGCAGAACGACCACAGCCCGGCGGAGAACGCCGGGTACAGCGACAGGTACAGCGAGAACAGCACGAGCGCGCCGCCCGCGAGCGGCGCGGCCATCTCGCCGTACACGTGCATGCTGATGTAGAGCCACCAGATGCCGGTGATGAAGTTGCCGAAGCCGAACGCGCCACCGGTGAGCGCGGCGCTGCGCCAGCTTGCGGTGCGCGTGAGCTGCGCGAAAAACCAGACGAATACGACGAGCTGCAGCCAGCCGCCATGCGGCGTCGGTGCGAAGCTGAGCGTATTGGCTGCGCCGGCGAGCAGCGCGGCCGGGTAGTGCCAGCGCGGCAACGCGCGGCCGGGTGTCGGCGCGAGCAGGCCGCCAGCCGGGCGGGACAGGATCGGATCGTCCATGTGAAGCGAAAGTGGGCGAGCGGTTGTGGAACGCGCGGCTGGCGCGCGACGGTCAGTCCTCGTGCGAGGCTTCGGCGCGACGGCTGGCGAGCGGGTTGCGGCGCACCAGCAGTACGTGGACCTGGCGTGCATCGCCGCGCTGGATCTCGAACACGAGGTTGCCGAGCTGCAGCTTCTCGCCGCGATGCGGGACGCGGCCGAAATGATGCGTGATCAGCCCGCCGATCGTGTCGACTTCGTCGTCGGGGAAATCGGTGCCGAACGTCTCGTTGAACTGTTCGATCTCGGTGAGCGCACGCACGCGGTAGCGGCCATCGGGCCCCGAGATGATGTTGCCGGCTTCCTCGTCGAAGTCGTATTCGTCCTCGATGTCGCCGACGATCTGCTCGAGCACGTCCTCGATCGTGATCAGGCCCGCGACGCCGCCGTATTCGTCGACGACGATCGCGAGGTGGTTGCGGTTCACACGGAAGTCGTGCAGCAGCACGTTCAGGCGCTTCGATTCGGGAATGAACACGGCCGGGCGCAGCATCCCGCGCACGTCGAATTCCTCTTCGGCATAGAAACGCAGCAGATCCTTCGCGAGCAGCACGCCGATGACGTTGTCGCGGTTCTCCTCGTACACGGGGTAGCGCGAGTGCGCCTTCTCGAGGACGAACGGGATGAAATCTTCAGGCTTGTCGGCGATGTTGATCGCGTCCATCTGTGCGCGCGGCACCATGATGTCGCGTGCGCACAGGTCGGATACCTGGAACACGCCTTCGATCATCGACAGCGAATCGGCGTCGATCAGGTTGCGCTCGTGGGCATCCTGGAGGATTTCCAGCAGCTCGCCGCGGGATTCGGGCTCGGGCGAGATGAAGTCGGTCAGGCGCTCGAGCAGCGAGCGCTTTTCTTGCGGTTTGTCGGTTGGCTTACGACTGGGATACGAATCGTTCATGGTGGTGCGCCCGGGTCATGCCGGAGCGCGCTGTCACGGAGTAGGCAAGGATACACCAAGGCCACGACGCGACCGTGTCACACCGGCCGCACGGCCAGGGTGGGCAGCTCGCGCGGGCCCCGCTCGCGGACGGCCGCGCCGGGCGCGACATCGTCCTCGGTTCCATCCTATCTCAGAAAAGGGCGGCGGGGCAGCGGCGGCAAAAAACGGGTGCGGAAGGGGCGGGGCGCCATGACGCGGGAAAACGTCCGGCCGGGGCAGCTTGCGGCGGCATTCTGTCGCACACGGACTTCGCCGCGTCGCGGATCAGAACCGCATGCCGGCCGAACAGCCGCCGGCGGCCGCGCCGTTGGTCGCGGCGCCGCCGCAGCCCAGTATTCCGCAGCCGGACAGCACAACGCTCGCGGCGACGATCAGCGCGGCAACCTTGCAACGCGACCAGCGTGACGGTTTCATCGGGAGTGCCCTCGTTCGAATGCGCATGCGGCGCGGCAGCGCGTGGCGGCAAGCCGGGCGCGGTGCCGCGTCACCGGCATCGCGCGAGCAGCCCTTCCAGTGCGCGATCGGGGATGCCGCTCGCGCGCAGCGCGTCGACCGTGCGGCTCACGTAGTCGAGCGTCGTGCCGTAGCGGCCGGCCGCGCAGCCGAACACTTCCTTCACGACGGGATCGGTCAGCTTGCCCGTGTAGGTCGGCGCGTCGCGGCGCATCACGAACGCGAGCGCGTTCACGCGTTCGCCGTTTTCCAGTGAGCACGGCAGCCACGCGGGCCGGTACGAACCCATCGGCATCTCGCGTTTCCACAACGTTTCGAGGTGCGGCTGCGCGGTCGGGCCGGCGAGCCGGAATGCGATGCCCGAGCATGAGCCGCCGCGATCGAGCGCGAGCACGAGGCCCGGGCGTTCAGGGGTGCCGCGGTTCACGCGCGACCACAGGTAGAGCCCACGGTGATAGCCGTGCACCTTGCCGCGCACGGCGGTGACGGTCGGCAATCCCGGGTTCCAGATTAGCGAGCCATAGCCGAACAGCCAGAGATCCTGCTGGCCGTCCCAGTCGCGCATCGTGTGCGCGAGCGAGGCCGCGAGCTCGTCTTCCGTCAGCAGGCGCCCGTCGCCGATCGACGGCGGGTAGGCAGGCGGGAGCGTCGCGGCGTTGCGCATCGTGCAGATGGCTTACTGGTACGGGTTCGGGAAGCCCAGCTTCGCGAGGATGTCGACTTCGAGCGCTTCCATTTCGGCCGCGTCCTCGTCGCTCGTCTCGTGGTCGTAGCCCTGCGCATGCAGCGCGCCGTGCACCAGCAGGTGCGCGTAGTGGGCCGTGAGCGGCTTGCCCTGCTCGTGCGCTTCCTTCTCGACCACCGGGCAGCACAGCACGAGGTCGCCGATCACGGTGCCGTCGGGCGCCGCGTCGTACGCGAAGGTCAGCACGTTGGTCGGGTAGTCCTTGTGACGGTAGCCGGCGTTCAGCGTGCGGCCTTCTTCTTCGCCGACGAAGCGCACGGTGAGCTGCGCGCTGGCGAACAGCGCGGGCTCGATCCATTCCGCGATCAGCTTGCGTTTGGGCAGCGTCTTGCGCACGTCGCTCGTGATTTCGTCGCCGTACTGCACGGACAGGTCGAGTTCCAGCTCGCGCAGCGCGTCTTCGGTGTCGTCTTCGCGCGGTGCGGGCTCGGCGCCCACGTGCAGCGTCACGCTGTCGTAGTGCTCGGGCTGCAGCGCGAGCTTCGCGCGCATGGCCGGATCGTTGTGCTGCGCGACGATCGCGACGGCGGCTTCTCCCGAACTGCCCGACAGGTCGAACATCAGGCTGCGGCCATCCGGGAAGTCGATTCGCAGCCCTTGCGCGTTGACGGTCCGGGCCTTGCCCTTCGCATCGAACAGCGAAAGGCGGGGGGAGGCGGGCGCGGCGGACTGGGCGCGCCCGGACTTGCGAGAACGGGAGGATTTCATGACGCGTGCGGCGATTAGGACGCGTTGAGGATACACCAAACGGCCGATCGCACCCGAATTCAGGCAGGCGAAAAAAAGCCCGGCGCGCCGTCTGGCGGGCCGGGCCGGGCTGTCGGGCCGGGGCGGCGTGCGGGCGCCGCCGGCCGGTCAGCCGTCCTGGTGCTGCGCGTGGAATTCGTCGTATGCCTCGACGATGCGCGCGACGAGCGGATGGCGCACGACGTCCGCGCTCGTGAAGCGCGTGAGCGCGATGCCGCGCACACCGTTGAGCACCTGCTGCGCCTCGACGAGGCCGCTCTTGTGCCCGCGCGGCAGGTCGACCTGGCTCGTGTCGCCGGTCACGACCGCCTTCGAGCCGAAGCCGATCCGCGTGAGGAACATCTTCATCTGCTCGGGCGTCGTGTTCTGCGCCTCGTCGAGGATGATGAACGCGTGGTTCAGCGTGCGGCCGCGCATGTACGCGAGCGGCGCGATCTCGATCATCTGGCGCTCGAACATCTTCGCCGTCTTGTCGAAGCCGAGCAGGTCGTACAGCGCGTCGTACAGCGGACGCAGGTACGGGTCGACCTTCTGCGCGAGATCGCCCGGCAGGAAGCCGAGCCGCTCGCCGGCCTCGACGGCCGGGCGCGTCAGCACGATCCGCTTGACCTGGTCGCGCTCGAGCGCGTCGACCGCGCAGGCGACCGCGAGGTAGGTCTTGCCCGTGCCGGCCGGCCCGATGCCCAACGTCACGTCGTGCGACAGGATCTGCTTCAGGTACTCGCGCTGCGCCGGCGTGCGGCCGCGCAGGTCGGCGCGCCGCGTGTAGAGCTTCGGCGCGGGCTCCTCGTCCGGCTCGCTGGCGTCGAGCTGCACGACCGGGTCGTCGAACGGATGGTCGGGATCGCCGCGAAAGCGCACGTCGAGCGTGTCCTGGCGGCCGTTGCCGGCCGTGTGGCGCACTTCGACCAGCGCGAGCTGGATGTCGTCGACCGACAGCGCATCGCGCGCGCGGTTGTAGAAGTTCTCGAGCGCGGCGAGCGCGAGCTTGGCGCCGCGACCGCGGATCGCGATCCGGTGGCCGCGTCGCGACAGCGTGACGTCGAGCGCCTGTTCGATCTGCCGCAGGTTCTCGTCGAGCGGGCCGCAGAGGTTGGCGAGGCGCGCGTTGTCGTCGCGCGGCGCGACGAATTCCAGTGCTTGGGTCGGCTTCAAAGTGGCGTCGGGCTCCTGTTGAGCGTCAGTCAGTGGGTGGCCGCGCTCGCGTCGTCGCTGACGAGCACGAGCTCGCCGCGCAGCGAATGCGGGTACGCATGGTTGATCTTCACGTCGATCATCTGGCCGATCAGGCGCGGGTGCGACGCGAGCGGCGCCGGGAAATTCACGACCCGGTTGTTCTCGGTGCGGCCTGCGAGTTCGTTCGGGTCCTTGCGCGACGGGCCCTCGACGAGGATCCGCTCGACCTTCCCGACCATCGACTGGCTGATGCGCGCGACGTTTTCTTCAATAGTCGCCTGCAGATGTTGCAGGCGTTTGAGCTTCACTTCACGCGGCGTGTCGTCGTGCAGGTTCGCGGCCGGCGTGCCGGGGCGCGGGCTGTAGATGAACGAGAAGCTGGTGTCGTAGCTCATCTCGTGCACGAGCGCCATCATCTTGTCGAAATCGTCCTCGGTCTCGCCGGGGAAGCCGACGATCATGTCGGTCGACAGCGACAGGTCCGGGCGGATCGCGCGCAGCTTGCGGATCACCGACTTGTATTCGAGCACCGTGTAGCCGCGCTTCATCGCCATCAGGATGCGGTCGGAGCCGTGCTGGACGGGCAGGTGCAGGTGGCTCACGAGCTTCGGCACCTTCGCGTAGGTGTCGATCAGGCGCTGCGTGAATTCCTTCGGGTGCGACGTCGTGTAGCGGATCCGCTCGATGCCGGGGATGTCGGCGACGTATTCGATCAGCGTCGCGAAATCGGCGATTTCCGACGAGCCGGCCGCCAGCGCGCCGCGATACGCATTCACGTTCTGGCCGAGCAGCGTGACTTCGCGCACGCCCTGGTCGGCGAGGCCTGCCACTTCGGTCAGCACGTCGTCGAGCGGGCGCGACACTTCATCGCCGCGCGTGTACGGCACCACGCAGTAGCTGCAGTACTTCGAGCAGCCTTCCATGATCGACACGAACGCGCTCGGCCCCTCGACGCGCGCGGGCGGCAGGTGGTCGAACTTCTCGATTTCGGGGAACGAGATGTCGACCTGCGCACGGCCGCTCTCGCGGCGCGCGTCGATCATCTGCGGCAGGCGGTGCAGGGTTTGCGGGCCGAACACGAGGTCGACGTACGGCGCGCGCGACACGATCGATGCGCCTTCCTGGCTCGCGACACAGCCGCCGACGCCGATCAGCAGGCCGGGCTTCGCTTCCTTCAGTTCGCGCACGCGGCCGAGATCGGAGAACACCTTCTCCTGCGCCTTTTCACGCACCGAGCACGTGTTGAACAGGATGATGTCCGCGTCTTCCGGCGTATCGGTCTTTTCGAGGCCTTCGGCCGCATTCAGCACGTCCACCATCTTGTCCGAGTCGTACTCGTTCATCTGGCAGCCGAAGGTCTTTACGTAAACTTTCTTGGTCATGGGGGTTCGCCGTTCGCAGTGGTTGACCTGGGGGCGTCGTCTATAGGGTGAATCGGGACGGCCGTGCGCTGCACGCGGATGGCGCGCAGCCAGCATGAAAAGCCGTCGGGAAAGCCTTTCATTATAGCTTTTCATGCTGGCGGGGACGGGGGGCGGGTTGCGGTCGCGCGACGCCGTCCGTCACGTTCCGACCCCTGAACGGTGGCGTGCCGGCCGTCAGCGGCAAGCGTTCAGCAGGTCTTCGTGCGCGGCTTCCTCGCGCGCGAAGCGTTCGGCGAGAAAGTCGAGCAGCACGCGCACGCGCGGCGCCATGTAGCGCTTGCCGGGATAGATCGCATGCAGGGGCGCGCTCTGGTGCCGCCAGTCGGGCAGCAGGACCTTGAGCCGCCCGGCGCGGATGTCGTCGGCGACATCCCAGATCGAGTTCAGCACGATGCCGCGGCCGCGCAGCGCCCATTCGCGGGCGAGGCCGCCGTCGTTGGTCTCGAACGCGGTGGCAAGCGGCACCGTGCAGGTCTGCGTGTCGTGGCCGCGCGTGAAGCGCCACGTGTTCATCGGGCCGGACGCCACCGTGATCACGTTGCATGGAAAGCGGGCCAGATCGTGCGGATCACTCGGCACGCCGTGGCGTTCGATGAAAGACGGCGCCGCGCACGGCACACGCCGGTCCGCGGCGAGCCGGCGGGCGATCAGCGCGCCGTCGGGCGGCGCCGCGAAGCGGATCGCGAGGTCGATCTCGTCCTGCCACAGGTTCACCGTCGAGTCGGACGCCGTCAGCGAGAACGTCACGTCGGGGTAGCGCGCGGTGAATTCGTCGAGCCAGTCGAGCAGCCGCCGGCGGCCGAATTCGGACGTCGCCGACAGCCGCACCCGGCCGCCGACGACGTTGCGCCCGGCCTGCAGCAGCGCGTTCGCGTCGTCGAGCGCCTGCAACGCCTGCCGGCAGCCGTTCAGGTACAGGCGGCCCTCGTCGGTGAGCCGCAACTGCCGGGTCGAACGGTCGAACAGCCGGGTGGCGACCGCCGCCTCGAGCTTCGCGAGGCGCGCGCTCGCGGCGGCCGGCGTGAGGTTCAGCTTGCGCCCGGCGGCGGACAGGCTGCCCAGTTCGGCCGCTTCGACGAACAGCCGGATATCGCCCAGTCGATCCATGCGATTTTTCAGAATTATTTGAAAATGGTTCAAATGCCACGCCAATTATCAAATATAGGCATCTTCGGGACAATGCGCACATCCTGCCTTTTGTGCGGCGCGGCACCGACCGGCCGCCGCGTCCGCCGCCTTCCGGAGAACGTCATGCCCATCCCGTTACTGGCGCTTGCGATCAGCGCCTTCGCCATCGGTACCACCGAGTTCATCATCATGGGCCTGCTGCCCGAGGTCGCGCACGACCTGGCCGTGTCGCTGCCGTCGGCCGGCCTGCTGGTCACGGGCTACGCGCTCGGCGTCGCGGCCGGCGCGCCGCTGCTCGCGGTGCTGACGAGCCGCATGCCGCGCAAGGCCGCACTGCAGTTGCTGATGGCGATCTTCATCGTCGGCAACGTGCTGTGTGCGACCGCGTCCGGCTACGCGATGCTGATGGTCGCGCGCGTCGTCACGTCGTTCGCGCACGGGTCGTTCTTCGGGATCGGCGCGGTGGTCGCCGCGTCGCTCGTGCCGACCGACAAGCGTGCGAGCGCGATCGCATTGATGTTCACGGGGCTCACGCTGTCGAACGTGCTCGGCGTGCCGTTCGGTACTTTCGTCGGCCAGTTGCTCGGCTGGCGTGCGTCGTTCTGGATCGTCGCCGCGCTCGGCGTGCTGGCGCTCGGCGGCGTCGCCGCGCTCGTGCCGAACCGCCACGACAGCGGGCCGGTCGGCCTCGGCCACGAAGTGCGCGTGCTGAAGGAGCCGCAAGTGTGGCTCGCACTGTTGATGACCGTGCTCGGCTTCGGCGGCGTGTTCGTCGTGTTCACGTACATCGCGCCGATTCTCCAGTCCGTGTCGGGCTATTCGCCGCGCGCGGTCGCGCTGATCCTCGTGCTGTTCGGCGCGGGGCTGACGATCGGCAACACGCTCGGCGGCAAGCTCGCCGACCGCGCGCTGATGCCGTCGTTGATCGCGATCCTCGTCGCGCTGATGGCCGTGATGGTCGTGTTCGCCAAGACGAGCCACCATCCGGTCGCGGCGGCCGTCACCGTGTTCGTATGGGGAATCGCCGCGTTCGCGACGGTGCCGCCGCTCCAGGCGCACGTGGTCGAGAAGGCCGCGAGCGCGCCGCATCTCGCGTCGACGCTGAACATCGGCGCGTTCAACGTCGGCAATGCGCTGGGCGCGTGGCTCGGCGGCCTTGCGCTGGAACACGGCCTCGCGCTCGACGCGCTGCCGTGGGTCGCCGTCGCGGTGACGTTCGCGGCGCTCGTCGTCACGTGGTTCGCGATGCGGCTCGATGCGCGCGGGCCGGCACGCGGCGCGGCGCCCGCGGCGCGATGAGCGGTGGCAATTACCGGTGCAATGAGCGGCGCCCGTGCGACGCGATAGCGGCGGGAAATGGTTCGCGAGGAACGCATTCCTCCGCGATGCTGATAACGGTGTGAAGATAACTTCGTTTGCCGGCGCAAGACCGGGTGATAGCGTCTCGATACGCGCCGTTGCTGGCGCAACCCGATTCCGATCCCGGCTTACCCCATACGCAGGGCTGCACATGCGGCCCGGAGGCAATGCTATGTCTTCATCCCTGGCGCTGGTGCGCGACGTGTCTTCCTTCGAGTCCGGCAACGCCGCCGATGCGCGGGCGTCCGCGTCGCTCGACGTTCTCGAACAGGTCGTCGGCGTGAACCTCGCGCGGTTGCGCGCGGAGCGGCAGCTGTCGCTCGATGCGCTCGCGCGGCTGTCCGGCGTGTCGCGTGCGATGCTCGCGCAGATCGAGTCGGCGCGCAGCGTGCCGTCGATCAAGGTGCTCTGCAAGATCGCCGCGGCGCTGAAGGTATCGGTCGCCGCCTTCCTGCGCCGCCATGCGGTGAACGGCTTCGAGCATCTGGCGGCCGAGCGTGCGTCGCGGGTCGTCAGTTCGAACGGCCGTTTCTCGGCGCGCGCGCTGTACCCGGAAGGCGAGCCGGCCGCGGCCGAGTTCCACGAGCTGCGGATCGCGCCGCTGCATACGGAGCCGGGCGCCCGCCGCGCGCCCGGCACGACGATCAACCTCGTCGTCAGCGAGGGCACGCTCGAAGTCAGCGTGCATGACCGCCGCCAGTTGCTCGCGACCGGCGATGCGATCGTGTTCGATGCCGACCAGCCGTACAGCCTGCGCAACCCGGGCGACAGCGAAGCGCGGGCGTTTCGCGTGACGGTAAGCCCCGAAGTGCCGCCGCGCTGGCTCGTGCCCGACACGGCGCACGCGGCTCATGCCGCGCACGCGGCCGGCTGATCGCGCAACGCAGGTCGCACGGAAGCGGGCTGCGTGCGCGTCGTTCGGGCGCGATCGCGAGGCGCCCGTCGGCCGTTTGGACGATGCCGTTAGACGGGGTCGTCAGTAAGGTTTTAACAGGTGTTCGCTGCGCCGCGCGCGCAGCTGTTGTATGCTTGGCCCGCCGCAGATGGGGTTGCTCCATCCGGCAATCAGTGCGTCTTCAGGGCGGGGCGAAATTCCCCACCGGCGGTAGGCTGGCGTAAGCCGGCGAGCCCGCGAGCGCCCGCGCATCCGCGCGGGGTCAGCAGATCTGGTCGAATGCCAGAGCCGACGGTCATAGTCCGGATGAGAGAAGATGTGCAGATAGTCATGTCCGTCAGGACCGCTTCGCCATGCGTGCGAAGCGGGTTGTCGTTCTGTCTGTTTGCAATGCCCTGAAACGTTTTTCGCCCAAATCGTATTAGCGAGGAGCGTTTCACATGTCCTTGATGTCCGTTTCGTCGGCACCCGCCGACGCCTTTGCCGATCTCCCGTTGCTGGATTCCGAACCGGTGCCGCCGCGCATCGCCGCCGCGCTCGATGCGATGCGCGCAGGCCGTGCGGTCGTGCTGCAGGACGACCACGACCGCGAGAACGAAGCCGACCTGATCGTTGCCGCCGAGCGCATCACGCCCGAGACCATGGCACTGCTGATCCGCGAATGCAGCGGCATCGTGTGCCTGTGCCTGACCGACGACACGGTGCGTGCGCTCGAGCTGCCGCCGATGGTGCAGACCAACGAGAGCCGCAACGGCACCGCGTTCACCGTCTCGATCGAGGCACGCGAAGGCGTGCATACGGGTGTATCGGCCGCCGATCGCGTGACGACGATCCGCGCGGCGATCGCGGAAGATGCGAAGCCGCACGACATCGTGCGCCCCGGCCACGTGTTTCCGTTGCGTGCGCAACCGGGCGGCGTGCTGGCACGCCGCGGTCACACCGAAGGCACGGTCGACCTGTCGATCCTCGCGGGCCTGAAGCCGGCCGGCGTGCTGTGCGAGCTGATGAACCCGGACGGCACGATGACGCGCGGCGACGATGTCGAGCGTTTCGCGCAACAGCACGGGCTGCCGATGCTGACGATCGCGGAACTCGTCGAGTTCCGCGAGGCGCTGGCCGCCGCGCGCGAGCGCTGCTGCGAACCGGCCTGAGGGAAGGGGAGCGCGGGCGCGCTCGAGCGCCCGTGGTTCGGCGTGCGTGAACCGGCGCACGCCGGATTGTCCCGATCAGCCCGATCGGGACGGCACGACCATCAGGACTGCACGTCTCCGAATTCGCCGCGCACGCCGGCTTCGACGAACGCCGGCAGTTCGTCCATCTTGCGCATGATCCGCGTGATGCCCATCGCGCGCAGCGCGTCCGCGTAGTTGTCGGGGATGTGGCTCGCGCCGACGAACGCGATCGTCTTCATGCCTGCCGCACGCGCGGCATTCAATCCCGACACGCTGTCCTCGACGACGATGCAACGCTCCGGCGCGACGCCGAGCGTGTGCGCCGCATGCAGGTAGACGTCGGGGTAGGGCTTCGGCCGCGCGACCTGCTCGGAGCTGAACACGCGATCGCCGAAGATCTCGGTGAGCGACGCGCGCTTCAGCGAGCTGCGCACGCGCGCGAGCCGGCTGTTCGACACGACGGCCGCCGGCAGGGTCACCTTCAGCAGCGCGTCGCGCACGCCGGAGATTGGCGCGAGCGATTGCGCCAGCGCGCTCTCGATATTGTGCTCGATGGTCTCGATGAAATTGGCGGGCATCTCGATCCCGAAGCGGGATTCGATTCCCGCCAGGAAGCGCGACGTCTGCTGGCCGAACGCCGACTTGGCGGCGGCCTCGAAATCGAGATTCGGGAACGTGGCGGACAGCGTGTCGAGCAGTACGCGGTCGGCGATGACTTCGCTGTCGACGAGCACGCCGTCGCAGTCGCAGATGAGGTGATCGAGCATGGTGGTGAAAAAGCGGGATGTCGGCGACGCAGATCAATTCGCCATCATACGTGCTTTCACGCACATGCCGCGCGACGCTTCGGCAAATTTTCCCGATGCGATCGCGCGCTCGCGGTGTGTCGTCCGGGTGGGCCGCCGATCGTCCGGCGGCGGCCCGCTTGCGCGGTTCGCCGCCGCTTGCTACCGGTGACGTTACAGCTCGATTACGCGCCCCGTTTTCCATGACGTCATCGCGGCCTCGGCGAGTTCGAGCGCGGCGAGCCCGTCGTCGATCGTCGTGCGGACCGGCGTGCCGTCGCGCAGCGCGTCGACGAAGTGCGCGATCTCGGCCGCGTATGCATGCCGGTAGCGCTCGAGGAAGAACGGCTCCGGCACATCCGTCGCGATGCCGGCCGCGAGCCACGCGCTCACCTCGGTCGGCCGCACGTTGCCGGCCTGCAGCATCCCGTTGCTGCCGAGCAGTTCGAAACGCTGGTCGTAGCCGTAGGCCGCGCGCCGCGACGTGTTGATCTGGCACAGCAGCCCGCGCCGCGTGCGGATCGTCACGGCAGTCGAATCGATGTCGCCCGCGTCCTGCACGGCCGGATCGGTCAGGCAGCTGCCGGTTGCGTGCAGCGTCTGCGCTTCGTCGCCGAGGATCCAGCGGAACACGTCGAAATCGTGGATCAGCATGTCCTTGAAGATGCCGCCCGAACTGCGGATGTAGTCGACGGGCGGCGCGCCCGGATCGCGGCTCGTGACGACCAGCATTTCCGGTGCGCCGATCTCGCCGCGCTCGACGCGCGCCTTCAGCGCGGCGAACGTCGGGTCGAAGCGGCGCTGGAAGCCGATCATGCAGGTCACGCCGCTGCGCCGGACGACGTCCGCGCACGCACGCGAGCGCTCGACGGTCAGGTCGACGGGCTTCTCGCAGAACACGGCCTTGCCCGCGTTCGCCGCCGCGACGATCAGGTCCGCGTGCGTGTCGGTGCTCGATGCGATCACGACTGCCCTGACCGCCGGATCGCCGAGCGCGCGTTCTACGTCGGTCACCTGCGCGCCGTGCGAGTGGGCCAGCGCGTCGGCCGACGGCGCATGCCGGTCGACCACGTACTTCAGCTTCGCACCCGGATGGCGCGCGAGATTCGCCGCGTGGATCTTGCCGATGCGTCCCGCGCCGAACAACGCGAATTCGATCATTCCGTTCTCCTGTTGATTAGGTGATTGTGTGCTGACCCGCGGTTAAAGGCGGCCGCGCAACCTGGCGACGATCATTGACTCGCGAGTTCACCGCGCACGTAGTCGATGCTCGAACGCAGCCGGTCCTCGATGTCGTCGGCTTCGGCGATTTCGTTCGAGAACGGCTCGAACGAGAACGCGCCGCGGTAGCCGCGCGCGAGCAGTTCGCGCAGTTGCCGGATATTGCCGAGCCGGTCGGCGCCGCCGACCAGCACGCGATGGCCGTCGCGCATCCGGTCGACCGGCAGGTCGTGCTCCTCGACGCCCGAGATGTGCACGAGGCCCGTCAGGTTCGGGAAGAAGATGTCCTCGCCCGACAGGTGATGGTGGAACGTGTCGTGCACGAGCCGGAACACCTGCTCGCCCGCCGCGTCGTAGATGCCCTTCACCGCATCCGACTTGCGGCGCAGCGCGCATTCCTCGAAACCGAGCGGCTCGATGAAGCCGAGCAGGCCGCGCGCGTCGAGGATCGGCTTGAGCGCCTTCAGCGCCTTCACGAGATCCGCGTGGCGTACGTCCGCGCTGCGTGTATCGCCGCGGCTGTTGGTCGGGCACAGCACCAGCGCACGCGCGCCGCATTGCGCCGCATAGTCGGCCAGCACGGTCGCCTCGTCCGCGCGCTCGGCGTTCCATTGCTCGAAGCGCTGCAGCGCGTTGATCGTCAGGATCGTCACGCCGCCGGCTTCGGCTGTCGCGCGCACGGCGGCGGCCGGCGTGCCGTCGTCGATCTCGACGCTGTCGAGATCGTTGCGGATCTCGATCGTGTCGACGCCGAGGCGCCGGCACAGCGCGACGTAACGGTCGAACGGCAAGCGCGGTGCGCTCATCCGGTTCAGCGAGAAGTGGAAGGCTTGCGTCATCGTTCTGTCCTTGGGTCTCGAGTGGGGGCTGGTTCGAATCAGGTGCCGGTGCGCGCGATGCCGGCTGTCGGCGGCGCGGCGAGTGCACGCCACGTGTCGCGCAGCCAGTGCGCGCACGCGACGTTGTTGTCGAAGATCGAATAGCGTGCGCCGCCGCCGTAGTCGGGAAACGGGATGAACTCGCAGCTGATCTGCTCGACGCGCGCTGGCCGTACGTGGGCCTGCGCGTGCAGCAACTGCCGAAGCGCAGCCTTCCACGTATCGAGCGCCGCCGCGCGCCATGCGCCGTGATAGGCGCCCGGTGCGGGGGCGACGAACGGATACTGGATGCCGCGCCCGGGCCGGCCGTCGGCGCGGCGCATCCACGGGTTGTCCGGATTGTTCGGCATCACGCTGCGCGCATGTGCATGCCGGACCCAGCCGCGCGCGATCCAGTCGGCGTAGAGGGCGTCGGGCGATGCAGGGTCGAGCAACCGGCGGCCGTTGTCGACTGCGTCGTGCATGCCCGATGCGTCGAGCTCGGCGCGATTGCCGATCTTGAACAGCAGGTGCGAATGATCGAGCGTGATCCGGAACGGCGCGCCGGCCTGTTCGACATGTCGCGCGACGCGTGCGACGAGCGTGAAGTCCTCGCTCCACATGTCGACGTGCACTTCGAGGCTCGGCAGGCATCCGGCCCGCTCGCCGCGCTCGTAGGTGCGCAGGTAGAAATCGGCGACTTCGCGGTCGGACAGCGGATGGCCATCCGCGTGATGTGCATACAGCTGGCAGTTGAGCACCGTGCTGCCGAAACGTGCGCCCGCGTCGACGATCTCGGCGACGTGTGCTTCATCGCGTCCCGCACACCAGATGCCGCCGATCACGCGAATCGGCAGCGCATGGCGTTCGACCAGTGCGAAATACGGCGATAGGTCTTCGCCGCGCGCCGGATTCTTTTCGACGTAGTCGAATACGCCGGCGCCGGCGACCATCCGGAAGCGTTCGGCGGGCGCGGGCAACGGCAGGCCGTCGTGTTCGAGCACGCCGTCGAGGTTCACGCCGATGAGGATCGGTTCAGCCATCGTCTCCTGTCCGCGGTTGTCATGGGATTGGCTGCCCAATGTACGGATGCGCGGCGCGGGCTGCATGACAAACGTTGACGAAAAATCGCCAATGCAGCGGTCGATTTTTTCGCGACGCGCATGCGGCGCGACGGACGGTGTGCCGGACGTCGGAATTCAGGCCGGCAGGTAGGCGCTCGTCCTCACGTTTGCCGGGCAGAACACGCGGAATTCGACCGGATCGGCCGGCGGCGGCTGTTCGACGATCCCGCACGCATGCAGCACGTGCTGCAGCGCGGAAATCACCTGGCCGTCCGGATCCTGGTCGATCGCGAGATCCATCGCGCCGGCTTCGATGAAGGTGCGGTGCAGGTCGATCATCTCGTGGCCGATCCACACGACGCGGCCGGCGGCGCCGGCCTTGCGCAGCGCCGCTTCGATGCCGGCCGAGCCGGCGCCGCTGTTGTAGATCGCGACCACGTCGTCGTGCGCCTGCAGCGCCTTCGTCACGGCGCGGTAGCAGCGGTCGTCCTGGTCGAGCGTCTCGACCGGCTCGTCGTCGCAGCGGA
>NZ_JAAGPB010000014.1:0-55604 GCF_017104585.1 Burkholderia sp. Ac-20392 | reverse complement strand
ACCGCGCAACCGCCGTGCATGCCTCGGGGAGTTGATTCAGATCGACGGTAGTGACCACCGTTGGTTCGAGGACCGTGCGCCAGCTTGCACGCTGTTGGTGTTCATCGACGATGCAACCGGACGGTTACCGGCCCAATCCTATGACCGACTGGCTGAAGTCGATCAAGGTGCAATCGTGGACCACAAGCGCCTGAGTCATGCGTTGCAAGTGGCGCAAGCGTTTCAGGCGCAGCGCGACAGCCGGCGGATCGGAACTGCGCCATCGCGAACGCATCGAGGGCTTCCGGTACGAGCGAACGAAGCGCAATCCGGTACGAAGAAGCCACGCCGGTTCACGGTGGCAGACATGGATGCAGCGATTCTGCAGGTTACATCTCAAGCAGAATCGAACCGACGGTCTGCCAAGGCCCGCGGGTGAACGCAAGCGCCCTGCTGCTTCAAGCTCGGCGCTTCAACGCTGAAGGGCGGAAAACCGATGAAACATGCGACATCTGTATTTAGCTGGCGCTACGACATCTGAATCCGGGTATGACATGTGCTGTAGTAGCTAGATTGAAATGTCCGCTTTCGGGCCGCGTAAGCTGTCCGGCCGCCGTTTGTCCGGCGCCGGAGGCTGCGATGGCTGCAACGGAACGGATCACGATGGCGATGCGCGAGCTGGACCGATTCAAGGTCATCCAGGACGTAGCCGACGGCAAGCTCAAGCCATGGCGTGCGGCAGAACGGCTGGAGTTGACGACGCGACAGGTTCGCCGGCTGGTTGCCCGGCTACGTGAGCACGGCCCGGCGGGACTGGTGTCGGGACACCGAGCGAAGCCCGGCAACCGCCGTCTCGACCCGGGAGCTGCTGACCGGGCGCTATCGATCATCCGCGACCGCTACGCCGATTTCGGGCCGACGCTGGCCTGCGAGAAGCTCTGGGAATGCCACGGCATTCGGTTGGCCAAGGAAACGGTCAGGAGGCTGATGACGGACGCTGGCTTGTGGGTTCCGCGCCGACAGCGTCCGCCGAAGGTATCAAAGATATTTGCGCAGATCTCGCTCCGCTTGCCCCTTTCAGTTTTGAAGGAACTGAAAGATCGAACGGGCAAAAGATCCATCACACCACACGACCTGCGCCATACATGCGCCGTGATGCGACTTCATCAGTTGCTTGAACAAGGCGACGCGATGGACGAAGCCCTCCAAAAACTACGCACCTTCTTCGGATGGTCCAAGACATCCTCAATGCCGTCACGGTACGGTTGGTCCGGATGGGATCGTTGTGTGATGCTGGACATCCGCGCCTGGCGATGACGTCGGTCGCTTGAAAATCGCGTTCGAATTTAGGACGCGTCCTATACCCGCGACCGGCTCGCTCAAGCATACTTCGGGCTGTCGTTACTGCACGACCGATGTACCACCGAGTCGCGCAGAGATCAACCTAACCCTCCCGCTGGCCGAACGCGCCGAAGGCCCTCGAGCGCATCGATCGGTCAAGTCAAAGCACCGCACGCATGACGGGCACCTGCCCCTCGATTGCCGCATCACGTGCCACTCGTTGATCGCCGCAGGGCCATGTCATGGATGCCAGCCGCGTAGGCTGGCCCGTCGCCGCGTCCTTTCGTCGCCCGACTGAACGCCGAGCTGTCCCGGCCATGTGCCGTTCCGTCCGGTCGCCACACCGACGCTCGGGAGTTTGATCGCTTGCCGCGGCAAGCCCGATCGCTTCGCGGCACCCGCGATTTCGACCCGACACCACGATGCGCCGTCGCGCAGGTGCAATCGCGAAATCCGTCGACACATTCGCGAAGCCATGCGCGGCCTTCCGAACGTTGAACGGGGCGGCAGCACACGAGCGCCGACACGCTGGTGTACCCAATACCCTGCCCCGGATCAAGCCGCGTTTGCGCGCTCATCTTCACGGCAACACGCCTGTCTCGGGCGATCTTCGCGCGAGAACCGTTTTTCAATCCACCACTACCGAAGGAAACGATATGGATACCTTATTTAATCGCTTGATGCAGTCTCACACGATGAAAGGCATGACCATCTCGTTGCTTCCGGCATTGCTGGTTGCATGCGGTGGTGGTGGCGGCGACGGCGGCAACCCGGACGGTTCGCCCGGCGCGGTCGACGATTCCTCCATTCATGAACCGTCCGAACCCGGCAACGGTTCCGGTGGCCACGCCGATGACGACACGTGGCACCAGCAGTGCTACGCCGACGACACGTCGATGGTGGCAGCGGACGGGCCCGCATTGAACGTGAAGACGAATCAGCTGGTCGTGAAACTTCGAACGTCATCGTCCGGTAGCGCTTCGGCATTCGGCCTCGGGCCGCGCGACGCCACGGCCGACGTCGCCGCGCTCACCCGTGTCGTCGATCGCATCAATGCACGCAGCAGCGCGAACGCACCGCGCGGGCTTCCGGTGCGGCTCGACGTCAAGCGGCTGATGTCCGGCGGCAGCGCGGTCCTGACCGCGAGCGGCACGTCGGCGTCCGCTGCCGCATTGGCGGCCGAACTCATGCGCGATCCGGAAGTCGAGTACGCCGAACCGGATATGCCGGTGCGCGCCAGCGCCGAGCCGCTCGATCCGCACTACCGGGACACATGGCATCTGCACGACGGCGACGTGTCGATTCGCATGCCCGGCGCGTGGGACATCACGCAGGGCAAGCGGGAGATTGTCACCGCAGTGATCGACACCGGCGTCACGGCCCATCCGGAGCTGGCGGCGAACCTGCTGCCCGGATACAGCTTCGTTAGCAGCGCAGTCGCCGCCAATGGCGTACCCCGCGGGCCGCGCGCCGATGATCCGGGCGACTGGATTTCGCCCGAAGATGTGTCGGCTGGCGGACCGTTCCAGGGATGGCCCATGCAGGACAGCAGCTGGCACGGCACGCGCGTCGCGGGCATCATCGGCGCCGCGGCGAACAACGGCATCGGCATCGCCGGGATCAACTGGTATGGCGGGCTCCTGCCGGTCCGCGTGCTCGGCAAGGGCGGCGGCCCGACGAGCGACGTCGTCGACGGCATGCGCTGGTCCGCGGGCCTGCCCGTCGCCGGCGTGCCGTTGAATCCGCATCCCGCGCGGGTCGTGAACCTCAGCCTCGGCTCGGCCGGCACGTGCAGCCGCGCGTTCCAGGATGCGGTCGACGATCTGCTCGCAAAAGGCGTGACCGTCGTGGCAGCCGCCGGCAACGGCGGCAGCAATGCGATCGACATGCCTGCCAACTGCCGTGGAGTGATTTCGGTCGGGGCGAGCGACAACACCGGCCGTCGCGCATTCGACAGCAACACGCATCCGGCAGTGACGCTGAGCGCGCCGGGCGTAGGCATTTATTCGCTGGCCAACGACGGCGCCCGCGCACCTGGCGCGGCCAGTTTGGGGATTGCGAGCGGTACGAGTTTCGCGACGCCACAGGTGTCCGGCGTGGTGTCGCTCATGCTTGCGGTCAACCCGAGCTTGTCGCCGCGCGATATCGCGGACATCCTGAAGCGCACCGCGCGGTTCCCGGAAGTCGCCAAGACGACGCGCTCCTGCCGGGTGATTCCTGCCGGACGGGGCCTGCTCGATGCACGGGCGGCCATCAACGCGGCCGCGAGCGCACGGACCGGTGGGCGCTCGTAGGTTACCCCCACGATGCCCCAAGGGCAGACACACCGCACCTCGGGTCGGAAGTGACCGCCAGGAAGAAGCATGTCGAAGGCCGTTCGAAGTACCCTGATCGAGACAGGGGTCGATACATGCGAACGTACGAATGTCCGATTGCCCTTTGTGAACACCAGTCAACGTCCCATGCAATGAGACATTGCCAGCTCGACCGCCTTCGGTTTATGCACAAAAGCTCGAGCTCCAGAAGATTCGCCTCCTCTTGAGCCACGTTGGCCTGTCGCCTCTCTCCACGCATCAGCCATCCCGCCGCTATCGCCTCAACTGCTCTGCTCTTAGGGCGACCAGGCGATCAAGCAGCGTACGCAGCGCATCGCGCGAATCGTCGAACCCGCGCGACTTGATCCGCCGCTCGAGATCGCTGCAATACTGCGCTAGTTCGTGTTGCTGGAATATGCCCAACGCTCCTTTCAATGCATGCAGTTGTGACAGCGTCGTTCGCTTGTCGCCCCGTGTCAGCGCATCGCGCAACGCATCAATCGACTTCGCACATCCGCGATGAAACGCATCAACGACTTCAGGCGGCATTGTTCGATCGCCCAGCAGCGTGTCTGACGCAGCGCCAAAGGCAGGCTGCCCGCCGTTCCATTCGATGGTCCGCGAAAGGACGCGCGCGAGGCTGCCGAGCGACAGTGGCTTCGACACGACAGCGCGAATGCCCAGTTCCGCGCAACGGCGCCGTTCGTCGGCCGTCGCATCCGCAGTGACGGCAACGAGTGGCGTGTGCGGCCAGCGCTCCCGCATGATTTCCGCGAGCACGTAACCATCGAGACGCGGCATGTTCAGATCGGTCAGCACGATATCGAAACTCGTGTCCGACAGAATCTGCAAAGCATCAACCCCGTCAGCCGCGACCGTCGCCGTGCAGTCGAGCATCGACAGCTGTTCAACGATCAATTGCTGGTTCACCTCGTTGTCTTCAGCGACCAGCACATGCAGACCCAGTCGGGGCATCGAATCGGCGTCATCAGTTCCGCCGCGATTTGCCGGACTGTCGAGCGGTGCCAACGGCACGCCGTTCAAAGCATATGCAAGTGCCGCCTGTAAGCCCGCCGGCGCATAGCACGACACGGTCAGAATGCGGCCCACCTGCAGCGGCTGCTGCGGGCCGTTCACAGTGCAATGAACGACGACTGGCCATTCCTCGACGAGTCGATTCTCGCTGTCGGCCGACCATGCGCTCCGATCGCCACAAAGTATCAGTACGCGGCCGCTGTCGCTTCGAACCACATCCGGATGGTGAGCCGTGCTGACTTCCGCTCCCCATGCGGAGAGCAGCGGAACGGCATAAGCGTGCCATTCGTCGGCGCCGG
This sequence comes from Burkholderia sp. Ac-20392, assembly GCF_017104585.1. NCBI lineage: Bacteria > Pseudomonadati > Pseudomonadota > Betaproteobacteria > Burkholderiales > Burkholderiaceae > Burkholderia > Burkholderia sp. Ac-20392. The sequence continues at coordinate 50,635 of NZ_JAAGPB010000014.1, read as the reverse complement.
CAACGAAAACCAGGCGTGCACCGGCAAACGGTCGAGCATCAGTCATCATGCGGCCATTGGCCGGCGTCACGCGATCGAGCGGCAACCTGACAGTGAAGCGACTACCCTTCCCTTTCTCACCGTCAACGCCAATCGTACCGCCCATTTCCCGGGTGAGGCGCTGGCAAAGTGCGAGACCAAGCCCCGTGCCACCGAAACGCCGCGTGATCGACGAATCGGCTTGAACGAATGCATCGAATAGGTTCTCGCGCTGTGTCACATCGATGCCAATTCCTGTATCCGCGACTTCGACAATCAGCATGCCATCGGCCGCGGTGTCATAGTCCGGCGCGTGGGTCCCGACACTTAGTACGACTTTGCCCTCGTTTGTGAATTTGATCGCATTCGACAGCAGGTTGTGTACGATCTGTGAGATGCGCACCGGATCACCGCGCATCGATTCATCGATCGACGCTCCAAACGCGCCGTACAGGACAATGCCTTTCGCCTGTGCGACCGGGGCGAACATCATCAACGCCCGCGTCGCTACGTCGGCGACGTTGAATGGGATATGCTCCAGTTGCATCTCGCCGGCTTCGATCTTCGAGAAATCGAGCACATCCTGGATGATCGCGAGCAACCCGTTCGACGACGCTCGGATGCTCTGGAGCCGGTCACGCTGCAACGGGCTCAGTGGAGAATGGGCAAACAGTTCGAGGTTGCCAAGGATTGCGTTCAGAGGCGTACGGATTTCATGGCTCATCGTTGCCAGGAACGCGGATTTCGCGGCATTCGCCTGGTCGGACGCACGTTTCGAGTCTCGTAATTGCCGTGCGAGCCGCTGACTCGCACTCATATCGACAAACGCAGCAATCAGCACGTCGTCGCCAAGATAGCGACCTACTGCAAAGCGGGCCTGCAGCGCAATCTCCCCGTCGTCGCAAGTCGGCAGCGTGACATCCTCGACAAATACCAACTCCGCCGCCGCATCGCGGTAGGCGGCCAGCCGCCGGGCATAGCGTGTCGCCAGCTCCGCCAGCAGGCGCCCCATACCACCGTCAATCTGCTCGGCCAGCGCCACCAGCGACGAGCCGCCATGCAGCAGCTCACCCGTGCCGATCGACACCAGACCGATGCCTACGGGAACCGTTTCGATCACGGTTCTGCTCAGCCGCTCGCTCTCGAACACTCGCTCGGATCGCGCGTACATCGGCAAGAATACGCGGCGGTCCAGCAGGAAGAGCAGCAGCCAAATCACGGCAAGGATGACCGCGAGCACGAACGCAGTCGCCAATGTCCTGTTCCGAATCGCCGCGAGCACGTCATGCCACGAGTATGTATAGACGAGCGTGTAGCCCGTGTCGCCAAGCTGCTGAGCCAGCACCATGCGCCCATCGTAGGGCTGTTGCAGGAGCGTGTCCGGATCGGGATGCTCGGAACGCCGCCAGCGAGTCAAAAGATCCCTTAGCGGCCCCCCTGGGCCGTAATGCGCCGCCGTCGCGGCGATATCACCGTCGGCATCGACGATCGCGTAGACGCCCCCGTACTCACCACCGACCAGCGGCCAGATCAGATCTCCCGGGTCTACCTCGGTGACGAGAATTGTCCCCGCGCAATCTCCTTCAGACACCTTCGCAGCCAACGTCAGTGTCGATTGTCCTTGCGGAAGCAAATATGGATGAGGAGACCAGGATGCCTTCGGCAACCTGCCGTTCGAACTCGCCGGAGCGGCATCCGCCAGTTGCCCGATTCCACTGGTCAGTTCCTTCATGAAGGCATTGCGGCCGGCATCGCTGGAAAGTCGTTCGGGGTCTACGATCGCCGAAGCTGGCATGATCGCGAAAATCTGCCGATCGAGACTCGAGAACGATTGAGTCGGCTGGCGCCCAAGCACCTTCGCTGCTGCGATGTTCGAGCGTGAGATCTGTGTCGCGCACTGAAAATACCGCGCGACTGTCGCATCGTCGATTGACGCGTCCGGCGCAGCGGCAATCATGAGTTTCAGTTTCTCGGCGGGGAACGGTTTCCAGTTGAGCAGGTTGCCGTTCACGCGGAAGCGTTCAACAAGACTGTGCGGCACCGGGCGCTCGTCGCCCGACGACAGCTCTGCACGAACCAAGCCACTCAGGAACGCCTGCTCGTTCGCCGCGACACGCCCCCTCACCAGACGGTGCGCCACAGCGAAGCGCTGACGCTCGTCCGTCATGTAACCGCGCACCAGCACCGCAACTTCCGCAAATAGCGCGAGCACCACGACCGCCGCGGCCGCCCAGCGGCCTCCGCCCATTAGAAGACGGTGGTAGCGAAGAAGCTCGTCCAGTGTCTGTCTGAGAATGGGCATGGATAATCGGTGAAACGTGACTCGAATGGTGGAGTGTAACGCCAGCGCCGCCGGCCCAGAATAGATGCCTTCGGACTTCCGCGATCGGGTAAACTGGCTGATCTACGCACTAACGAACTCGCACGCAGCCCATCGACATGAATATCCGTGTGGTCCTGGCCGACGATCACCCGACTGTCCTGTCGGGCGTCCGCCACGAACTGGGTCGCGCGCCCACGATCGAGATCGTCGGAACAGTTCCGCGCTCCGACGAGTTGATTGCGCTACTGGCCAACACACCTTGCGACGTGGTGATCACCGACTATGCCATGCCGGGTGGGACGTTCGTCGACGGGCTGCCGCTGCTTCAATATTTGCGGCGTACGTGGCCAGACATGAAGGTAATCGTCCTGACGACGATCGACAATCCCGCGATGCTGCAGGAAATGGCCAAAGGCGGCGTACATGGTGTGCTCAGTAAGCTCGACGACGTCGGCCATCTGATCGCGGCGGTTCATGCCGTTCATGCGGGCGCCACGTATTTTTCGACCACCGTCAAGGAGCGTACACAGGCGCCTGTATCCGCACCGCAGTCGGTGCCTTCGCTGACACCGCGCGAGGCGGAGGTGATTCGTCTCTACACATCCGGGTTGTCAATCAGCGAAATCGCGGCTCGATTGAATCGGGCCAAGCAGACGGTCAGTGCGCAGAAAGTCCGGGCAATGAAAAAGCTAGGTATCGAGCGCGACGCCGATTTATTTCAATATGCTTACGAAACTGGGCTAGCGGCGGCTGGCCAGACAGGCGAAAGCTGAGCTCCCGGCGGACAGTCCGCCGATATAAGACTTGTCCTATAAAAAGATCCCAGAAATAAGACAAGTATGTAACCCTGCATTCGAGCGCGTCGCTAAATTCGAAGAGAATTCATCTCTCAAGCGAGGCACACCTGCTCATGCTGACCACCACCACCCTCAACGTCGTGATCGCCGACGATCATCCCGCGGTTCTCGCTGGAATCGAAGCAACGTTGCACAATCTCCGCCCAGTTCGTGTGACTGGAACGGCCAGCAACTCCACCGAAATCGTCACTTTGTTGTCGAGCCAGCCATGCGATCTGCTTATAACGGATTTCGCGATGCCGGACGGCAAATACAACGACGGACTTGCGATGCTGTCGTATCTGCGTGCCCACTTTCCCGAGGTACGGATCATCCTGTTCACGGGCCTCGACGGCGCCGGGCTGACGAACAAGCTGCTCAAACTTGGCGTCAAGGCGATCGTGAACAAGGCCGACGATGTCGCTCACCTCATCTCGGCGGTCTATGCGGTGCTCGCGAATGCCGAGTATCTGTCACCGCGGGTGTCGTCTGCCCGTCGTGAGCAGCGCATCGGACGCCGTCACCTGAGCCTTACGAAGAGCGAGATCGAAGTGCTGCGTCTGTATGTGTCCGGGCGATCGGTCACCGAGATCGCATTACAGCTGAGTCGCACCCGGCAGACTATCAGCGCACAGAAGATACGGGCGATGCAGAAGCTCGGCGTCGAGCGCGACGCGGATCTCTATCAGATCGTTTATGAGTCGCGTCGCGGCATCGACGATATCTTCAGCACCTGAGCGGTGGGGCCGGCGTCGGGGTTGTTCGTCCAAGCGCAGCTGGACGCTGGCGAATCGAAACCATCCCCCGCCACCTTTTGACGCGTCGTTCATGCGCCGATAGGGCGGCCAGCACGCGATGCACTGAGCTGACGGCCCGCGGCAACCCCATACCGCACAACCGTCTGACGTACTACCGGCCTTTGAGCCGACGACGCAGGTGCGCAGTCGGCGAAAACGCTCTCGCGCTCAAACTCAATGCACCGATGGTGTGCTGCTTACGCCGTTACAGTTTCCGGTCGGTAATTTCATTGAGCATCCTGACCACCTCGTCCGGCGTTCCGCCAGGCTCCGGGACAAACTTTCCCTGCACCGCCAACATCGGCACCGCACGCACGCGGTACGTCTCCCAGTCATGCCGATCCGCCTGCAACGCCCGTTGCGTCGCAGGCGAATCGAGAGCGGCCGCAAGACGTTGCGGATCGACGCCATGCGTCGAAGCAAACGTCATCTGTTGCTCCTTGGTCAGCAACCGGTTGCCATTCATGTGAATCGAGTCAAACACGGTCGGAATCAACGCCTCCTGACGCAATGCAATCAGCGCGTGATAGAGCTTCGCGTACGGCAATAGCTGAGGAACCGGTGCAACCGGCACGCGTCGGAACACGATCCTGTCGCCCTGCTTTTTCCGCCAGGTCGCGAGGGCCGGTTCGAGCTGCCGGCAATAGCGGCAACCGAAATGGAAGAACTCGGCGACTTCGATCTTGCCGGCCGGCACGCTGACAGGTACCGGCGTGTCGAGCGTGCGAATGCCGGCCTGCGCCTCGTGTCTGCCCTGAATTACAACGAAAAGCGCCGCGATCAACGCGGTGCGAACCCATCCTTTCTTCATCATGCTGACCTCTTGCCGACAGTTGGCGCCATGCGCGGAGGAGAATCGCACCGCGCCAATGCCGGCGTGCTGTTGACACAGCGCCGCGTCTATTCGCAGCGCTCCCTTCGACGGTATGCTCAACTCCCCTGCATATCCACCACCGACGGTCCCTTCCCCTCTTCCTTCCGCCCATTAATGCTGTACAGATACTTCGCAAGCGCCTCGACCTGATCAGCCGGCAACGGCGCCCCATAAAAAAGCCGCATCTTGTTGCTGATCGTGGCCCACTCCTTTTCGGTCAACGGCGGCTGACGCGTCACCATCCCCGTCGAATGACAGATCAAACACTGCGCATTGGCGATATCCGAACCCTGCCCGGGCGGAAACCGCTCGGCACTCACCGGTAAGGTCACATCCGCCGACGGAATCTTCGCCACCCTTTCCGGATGCCGCCGCCAATCAAAGCCGCCCGTTGGCATCCACGCAGCCGCGATCGCTACCCCGGCGACAATCGGAATACCCCACATCAAAGCGAGACGAAGCGCTTGACGATTCATGTTCAGTTCCTCCTCGTTCAAGCAACGTGCAGCACGACGGACTCGACTCCGTTGCGCATGAAACCCGAACTGTTCCAGTTCGATTGCATCGGCTGCGCGAGTCCGGCCATATTCGTGGCACGAACCATGAGCACCAGCGGCCCCGTGGCCGGCGGCGTAAAGCCGAACGTCCAGCGGCGAAAGCTGTACTGCCCGTAATCCCGATCGAGCCGCGCATCGATCCAGGTCTGCCCGCCGTCCGCCGAAATCCGCACGTTCGCGAGACCGCAATCGCCGCCGAATGCAAACCCGCGAACTTCCGTATGCACGTTCCGCTTCAACACATCTCCGTCCTTGACGCTCGTGATGAACGAGCGCGGCACCATCTTGTTGATAGGAATCATCTTCATGCCGGTCTGGCCCGGCTTGACGTTCGCGCCCGGCGTATCGGGAATCAGGTAGGCACTCTTGGTCCAGTAGTTGTCGTCGGGTTCGTCGAGCACTTCGAGATCGCAGAGCATCTTGATCCAGTACGTCGCGTACCACCCCGGTGCAATCACGCGAAGCGGAAAACCATTCAGCAGCGGCAGCGGTTCGCCGTTCATCAGGTACGCGATGATCACTTCCCCGTCGAGCGCATGATCGATCGCCAGCGATTTCTTGAAGTAAGGCGTCTGCGGCGCCGCCGGCGATTCCATGCCGTGCATCCGAACCTGTACCGCGCCGGCCCGGACCCCCACGCGATCGAGCACGTCCTTGAGGCGGACGCCAGTCCAGCGCGCATTGCCCATCGCACCGTGCCCCCATTGCGCACCTGGCACGCGCGGCGTATAGAAGCCGCGCGAGTTGCCCGAGCACTGGTTGACGGCCGCCACCTCGACAGGCTCGAAATCGTGGATCAAGTCGTCTAGCGTCAGTGACACCGGCTGCTTCACATGACCCCGTACGTTCAAACGAAACTTGGTGACATCGACGCTCGAAGGGATATTGGCCATATGCCACCGTACGTAAAACTTATCGTTTGGTGTGAAAATGTGCCGATCGAACACGTCGAACGGCGTTTCCAGCAGCGGCGGGCGCGTACGTTGCAGAATGACGCCGTCCTTCTGCGGAAAACCTTCCGCAATCGTTCGACGCCCGTTGCCGAACGGCAGCTCGATCGTTTTCTCGACTGCGCCCCATGCGTTGGCGCCTGCCAACCCGGCGAGGCCGAGCCCGAACATTCGCTCGAGAAACTTGCGACGCCCCGTGACGGAAAGTCGCGATGTCATCTTGTTCATTGAGTGCAATCCTGTTTCGAATAGAATCCCGATAACGCGGCCGGAGACAGGGAAGCCCGTTCCTGTTGGTGGCGCCGTGGCAATGCGTTCAGCCGGCACGCGTTGAGCGTGACGGATACCGAACTGCAAACCATCGCCACGGCAGCAAGCGCGGGCGATGCGTAGCCTGCGATGGCGACTGGCAGTGCAATCAGGTTGTAAGTGGCGGCCCAACCGAGGTTCTGGCGCATCACGCGGGCGATGCGCTGTCCGATCGAGATCGCGTCGGCAACCTGGCCAACATCGCCGCGCGAGAGCACGACAGCCGCGGCGGCCGACGACGACGCGCAAGCACTTTGAACGGCAATGCCGTAATCGGCTGCCGCGAGCGCCGGCCCGTCGTTGAGCCCATCTCCGACAAATGCGACGACTCGGCGCTCTTTTTGGGCATCCGCGACGATTTCCGCCTTCTCCTCGGGGCTCACGCCTGCCCGCACGCAGTCGCGTGGCAAACCAACAGCATCGGCCACTGTGATCGCTGGCCCGGCGCGGTCGCCGGTCAGCATGCCAACCTCGATACGTCGCGCAAGCAACTCGGAGATCGCTGCGGACGCATCCGCGCGCGGCGCATCTGACAGCACCACGTGGCCAAGCAATCGGCCATTCCGGGCAACAAAAACGACCGTACCTTCGGTACCCGGCCGGTCTGCGGCTGCGATGCCTTCCCGCGCGAGCAACGCGCCCGACCCAACGACAATGCGCGTACCCTCATCACCGCGCCACACCACGCCCATGCCGGGAATCGCTTCGCTTTCGCCTGCGCTCACGTCAACATCGCTCACGCCACAGCGCAGCGCCCGCGCGAGCGGATGCTCGCTGCCTTGCTCGGCCATCGCCGCCGCGGCGAGCACGGCCTCCTCGCACGAGCCGGATTCCGGATGAACGCTGACGACGTGCGGTTGACCGAGCGTCAACGTTCCGGTCTTGTCGAAGAACACGGCGTCGATACGGCCTGCGCGCTCGATCGCCTCGACATCCTGAAACAGGATGCCCGCGCGTGCGGCACGCCCTGCGCCAACCATCAGAGCCAGCGGCGTTGCGAGACCCAGCGCGCACGGGCAGGTAATGACGAGCACGGCAATCGCATGCTCAAGCGCGGCACCCCATCCGATGCCCGACCATCCGCCATAGACGCACGTCGCCGCAGCCGCCGTGAAAATGAACGGGACGAAGTAGCGCGTGAAACGCTCGGAGAGCGCATCCGTCGAGGTCTTGCGAGCGAGCATGCGTCTCAACGTCTGCGCGATCGCGTCGGCACGGCGCTCTCCGACGACGGATGTCACGCGCACCGTCAGACTGCCAGTGCCGTTCAGCACGCCGGCTTCGACCATATCGCCGGCAGACACCGCCACCGGCTGCGATTCACCCGTCAGCAGCGCGCGATCGAGTGTCGAGACGCCGCTCTCGATGCGCCCGTCGAGTGCCGCCCGCTCGCCGGGACGAAGGACGAACCGTTGCCCGGCCACGGCACGCTTCGCGAGCACCTCGCGCTGGCTGCCATCGTCCCCGACCATCATCACCGTCTCCGCAGGCAGCGCCAGCAACGCCTGCATCGCATCGGATGCGCGTGCGCGAATCGTGTGCTCGATCAGTCGCCCCGCCAGCAGCAGCGTGACGATCATCGCCGTCGAGTCGAAAAATACGTCCGAACTACCCGTCAGCAATCGCCACACCGACAGACCGAATGCGATGGTCGCGCCGCAGGCGACCAACACGTCCATCCCCGGTGCGCCTGCACGCAGCGTGCGCCATGCGGCGCGCAGGAACGACCAGCCGCTGAACAGCAGAACCGGTAGCGTCGTCGCGCCCGCAAACCACGCCAGCCCGAGCCGAATCGACTCGGGGATCGTGTTCTGCGCGTCGAGATAGAGCGTCCACTGCGCCGGCATCGCCCACATGCCGAACACGATCGCGACGATGAGCCGCATCCGCACGCGCGCAGCTTCGCGGGCAAGATGTGCCCGCCTGTCGCGGTTCGTACTTTCGAGCGTTGCCGTATAGCCAAGACGGGCGACGGCGTCGAGCAGCGTCGCGAGCGACGTCTGCGTTGCGTCCCACTGCACGTGCGCAGCCTCGGCCGCGAAACTCACGCGTGCGTCGAGCACGCCGTGCTGTCTAGCCAGGACCCGCTCGACGGCATTCGCGCAACTCGGGCACCACATGCCGCGTACATCGACCACGGCGCTACCCCCGGCTTCCGTCGTTGCCACTGGCTTCTGCCGGTCGGCAATCTTCATTCTGGACTCCCGAGTTCTGCACCGCCGCTCCACGGCTTGGTCCGGTCTTTCAGTTTCTCGCGTTCAGCTTTCAGCGTCTGCGCGTCGAGCGGCGGCTTCGCATCGTTGCCGAAGTCCGTGCGGATATGATTGGCAACCGCGACCAGCTCGGCATCCGACAGCGTGTTGCCGAATGCCGGCATCGAACCGTTGTACTGGCTGCCCTTCACGCCGATCGTGCCTTCTATCCCCAACATCAGGATCCGCGCGACCATGTCCGGCTTGCCGTTGACCCATTCAGACCCGGCAAGCGGCGGAAACGCACCGGCCACGCCCTTACCGTCCGCCTGGTGGCACGCCGCGCAATGCGCGGTATACAACACACCGCCGTCGATCACCTGTGGCAGATTTCCGGACGCCAGCGATTGATCGGGCTCCCGCCCCGAGCCGTGATACAGCGTGAAGCCGCCCCAGGCAGTGAGGCATGCGATGATGCCGACGAACAGCCACGGCACCGGCCTCGTACCCTCTGTCGGCTCGGCCTTCTCGCGCCGGGCCGCTTCGTTCTTGTGCTCGTCGATACTCATTTCGCACCGCCCTCCTTCTCGATTTTTTCGACCGGATACGTGTGATTCAATCCGACCAGATACTCGACAAGATCGAGTGCTTCCTGAGTTGCGACGATCTGCCCGTGTTCAGGAGAAAACTCGGGCGGCAGCTTCACCACCGTATCGCCTGCAAGCGGCGTATCGACATTTCTGAACAGGTACGGAAACGCCGGCATCACGCTTCCTGGCGTCACCGCGCGCGGTTGGTAGAGGTGGGCGAGTTGCCAGTCGAAGCTCGGCTGACGCGCACCGATGTTGAACAGATCCGGCCCGGTGCGCGACGTGCCCAGTTGGTGCGGGTAGTCGTAGACATAGTCGCTCGGCACGGCCGCGCGCCCCCAGCCGCGAAGCGCATCCGGGCCCATCGCTGCCGGGCGCGGTTGCTGAGAATGACAGGTTGCGCAGCCCAGCGACACATAGGTTGCCCGGCCGCGGAGTTGCGCCAGCGTGTACGGACTGAGCTTCTCCGGTGCCTTTTCCTTCTCGAGTTCGCGATACGGCATCGCGATCAGTACAACCATCGAGATCGCGATCAGGATCAGCGACCCGATGATGACGGTCATGATTCGTTTCATGTGAAGTCTCGTCGATTACGATGCGTCAGCTGTCACGGTCGGAACGGAACGACTGTCCGTGCGCATCGCAAGAAGCTTGCAGAAGTGATACGCGAACACGCAGTGGCCGATGGTCATCAGAGTGCCCCCCACCGTACGTGCAGCGAGATATGGCAGCGTGACGTTCACGGATGCCATGAACGGCTGCTTCGGGTCGAGCATCGCCAGCCCTTGCAACACACCGCCGATGGTGAGCGACACGAAGTAGATGCCGATACCCGCTACGACCAGCCAGAAGTGCCAGGCGATCAGCTTCGGGTTCGGCCATTCGCGCCCGGCGACGCGAGGCATCAGGAAATAGATCGCACCGAACATGATCAGCGAGTAGAAGCCGTATACGCCGAGGTGCGCGTGAGCGATCGTGTACTGCGTGAAATGCACGATCCGATTGAACGAACGCACCGCCTCAAGCGAGCCCTGCATCGACACCAATGTGTACAGCGCCGATCCGAGCGCGACGAAGCGAAGCGAATACGACTGCTTCAGGATCGCGCCATGTCCCTTGAGGGTCATCATGTGGTTGATCGCCACGGCAATCACCGGCACGACCATCATTACGCTCTGCACCACCGACACCGTCACGATCCATTCCGGCACCGGACCGCCGATCAGGTGGTGCACGCCGGCCTGGCTGTAGAACATGGCCAGCGCCCAGAAGCCGATCAGCGACAGGTTGTACGAGTGAATCGGCCGGCCGACGATCTTCGCGATCAGGTAGTAGGCGGTACCGAGACCGAGCGGTGTGAGCCAGAGGCCGAGCACGTTATGCGCGAACCACCAGTTGACGAGGGCCGACTCGACACCAAAATGCACGTGCGGTACTTTTGCGACGACATACAGGATCGGGAACCAGAGCAGCGCGGCAGCGAGATACCACACCGACACGTACAGGTGATCCACCTTGCGATGCCGCAAGGTCAGCAACAGCGGCACGGCGGCCAGCGCGCCCGCAATCGCGAGCAGGATGCCGATCTGCCAGGGGATTTCGAGCCACTCGAGGCCGTCGCTCCAGCCAAACAGGATCGCCGCACAACCCATCGCCACACCGAGATTCCACAGCACGGAGCCGGCGATCGCGAAACGCGCACCGACGAGCTGCGTCTTCAGCAAACGCGGCAGCAGCCACAGCGCGACGCCGATACCGGCCATCGACGCCCATCCGTAGGTCACGATATTCAGGTGCACGATTCGCGTGCGGCCGAACGTCACCAGTGGCGAAGCCGACAACCAGTCGGGGACCTGGAAATTGAGCGAGGCGAGTATGCCGAACAGGGATCCGAGCAAGAGCCAGCCCACGGACGACGCAATAAATGCGAGCGCAGCCGCGCTGCTCGACTGGTCGGCTAACACTCGATCGCGGAGTTCCGAGGAATCGGGATGCGTGTCGCCCCCGGCTCCGCTGTCGGGCGAAACGCCCGCGAACGTTTCAGCATGGCCGATCTCGCCTTCGGCGAAGATCACCGAGGCGGCCGACTGTCCCATTTTCAGCAAGCCGCTCGATTGTGCCCAGATGAAGACGAACAGCCCGAGCACCGTAATGATGAACGACAGGCTGAGCAGCACGCCCAGTGTGAAATTCATAAGTCCTTCCTTGTTGCGTTGAAGCAGCATCGGCGCAACGCGCCGATGTTCGAACGAGTCAGATCTCGCGCCGCTGGCAGCAGATCGGCATGACGATCGGCAGATCGTTCGACGCTTTCGAAAACGTCAGTAACGAAGGGACGACCGTGGCATGCGCGTTCGTAGCGAACGCGCATACGCAGACGGCCATCGACAGCGCACCCACTGCAATCCAGCCCCGGATACCCGCTCGCATCGGGCTAACGTTTGTTGCTTGCTCCACCAGAATCTGATTCGACATGACTGCTCCATTGAATTGACAGTGGATCTTTGCCTATAAGCCGGCACAGGTAAATTTGAATAGTCAGAAAGTTCGCAAGATTGTGTTGATCTGCATCGGTGGCGAGTGTTCGATACGCTGGACTGGGTAGGTTGCTCATGATTCGCCCCGATTCCAGGCGCATCTATTGCCTCACAGCTCCACGAGCAGTGCGTCGACCATCGCAGCCTCGTCCTGAAGCTCGCGCACCGACCGATCGATGCAGCGGCGCGAGAACTCGTCAATCAGAATCCCCTCGACACGCTCATAGCGGCCGTTGTGGCAGATCACCGGCACGCCAAACATCAGCCCGTGCGGAATGCCATAACTGCCATCGGACGGCACACTCATCGATACCCAGCGGCCATCGCTGCCGAGAACCCAGTCGCGCATCTGGTCGATCGCCGCATTCGCAGCGGAAGCCGCCGACGACGCGCCGCGCGCTTCGATAATGGCCGTGCCGCGACCGGCCACCTTTGGAATGAAAATTTCCCGATACCAGCTCTCGTCATTGATCAGATCCTTGATGAGATAGCGGCCGACCCTTGCATACCGGTAATCGGGAAACATCGTCGGTGAATGGTTGCCCCAGACGATCATGTTGCCGATCACGTTGACCGCGATCGCGCAGTGCTGAGCGAGCATCGACACCGCCCGGTTGTGATCAAGGCGGATCATGGCCGTGATCGCGTCATCAGGTAGATCGGGCGCGAAACGACGCGCGATGGCCGCATTCGTGTTCGCCGGATTGCCGACGACGAGCGCCTTGACGTTGCGACTCGCGACGGCATTAAGCGCCTTGCCTTGCGTCCGGAAGATCGCCGCGTTCTCTGCCAGTAGATCGCGACGCTCCATGCCGCGCCCGCGCGGCTTGGATCCGATAAGAAATGCACAATCGGCATCCCGGAACGCGACGTAAGGATCGGTGGCCACTTCCACGCGCCGCAGCAGCGGAAACGCACAATCCTGCAGTTCCATCACGACGCCCTGCATCGCACCGTAGGCCTCCGGCAAGTCGAGCAGTTGCAGAATGACCGGCTGATCCTTGCCGAACAGGTCACCGCGTGCGATTCGGAACAGCAGCGAATAGGCAATATTTCCAGCGGCTCCCGTCACGGCGATTCGCTTTACATCCGGCTTCATGATATTCATTTCGAGTTCCTAAATTTATCGATTCGATCCTCGACGCGGACCCGATGATCCTCGTCGGCATCAGATTGGCGTATGACGATTCAGTTGTTCGTCGCGAGGCACGGTGCATGGAACAGCCGCCCTTGCAACACGCCGCGCAGCGTACGCGTTGCCACCATTCCCCAGAAGCAGAACAGCAACAGTGCGAAGGACGTACCGAGCACGGCGAACACCGTCATATCGGTGGCGCGATACAGGCCGATGGTGGCTGCCGTGTACACACCGAGCGGGAACGTGAAGCCCCACCAGCCGAGGTTGAACTGCATCCCTTCCCGGCGGTAACGCAGCGTGAACAGCACGGCGATCACGAACCACCAGATGCCGGCGCTCCAGAGCAGCAGCGCGCATGCCACGCCGAGTTCGTTTGCGAGTGCGGCGAGCGGTGCGAACGCACTGCCGTCGAACGCGGCGGGCGCCACCTTGCCGAGACCGAGGATGCCGAGCGCGCCGGTCCCGATCGGCCCGAGCGTGAGCCAGCTCGACGGTGCGAGATCACGGTGTGGCAGCTTGTGAATGACCAGGCGGAAAAAGACGAGCGTCAGCACCGCGAACGCCATCGCCAGCGAAATGGACCAGAGCGCATAACTGATGCCGATCACCGTGCGGGCGGCGTCGAGCGCAAGGTGTGGGGCGATCACCGCACCGCTCGACGCGGTCACTTCCGGGCCGACGAGCGGCAGCAGCAGCACGGCGCTGACGCGTTCGAATGCATGGCTCTGCTCGGTAAACATCAGGTACGGCACCGCGATCGCGATCACGACCGCCAGCAACGCATCGATGTACCAAAGCACCTGCGCGATCGAATAGGCAGCCGGCCCGATCGTCGGCGCGGCGAACAGCACGAGCCCGTTGATGAGCGGCACGAGCCCCATCGGGATCGCGCCGAGAAACATCGACTGCAACGGGTGGTGCAGCATCGGCCGGATGGTGTCCGGAAACCGGATCGCACGCATCAGCAGCATCGTGACGCATACGGCGTACAGCACGACGTCGACGCACCAGAGCGCGGTGGCAAGGCCCTGTTGGCCGGAAAAGCGAAATGGCAGCGCCGCAAGCACGAGCGCGACGATACCGTTGCCCATGGTGACCGCGAACCAGTTGGGCGTGAACTGCCGGACCTTATTCGACAGGAAACCCGTCGGCGCGGCACTTGCATTGACATTCAATCTGTTCATCCTGTTCTCCATCGACTACCTGTGACGTCACGATAGCGATGCGCTTGACATATTAAAAATACATATAGATCATCGATGCCATACTTTTTTTATATACATCGATGAACTTCACTCATCTGGCCGCCTTTCTGGCGGTGGTCGAAGCAGGTAGCGTGACCGGCGCATCCGCGCGGCTACACGTCAGCCAGCCCGCGCTTACCCGCGAAATTCGCGAACTCGAGGAACGTGTCGGCGTCACGCTGTTCGATCGGCTCCCGCGGGGCATGAGCCCGACCGAAGCAGGACGATTACTGGCCGACTACGCCGTGCGCATCTTTTCCCTGTCGGACGAAGCGGAAGCCGTGCTCGACGAGTTCTCGGGCCTCGTGCGCGGCAACCTTAAATTGGCGGCCAGCCGCACGATCGGCAGCTATCTGTTGCCGCCCGTACTGCAGGCGTACTGTCAGCAGTACAAAAATGTGTCGATCGATGTGATGGAAATGAACACCGAGCAGGTCGAAGCCTCCGTACTGGCGTACGACCGCCAGCTCGGCTTCGTCGAAGGTCCGTACGACACGGCCTCCTTCGACTCGGTGCTGTTCGGCCAGGACCCCCTCATTCCGGTCGCCGCACCGTCCCATCCGCTCGCACGCAAACGCAAGATCGGGATCGATGAGATCGAGCGTCACGACGTGCTGTCCCGCGAACCCGGCTCCGGCACTCGAAATGCCGTCGAGGCGGCGTTTGCCCGATGCGGGCTGGAATTCTCGCCGCGCCTGTCGGTCGGCAGTGCCGAAGCGATGAACAGGTTGCTGGTTCAGGGCACCGCAATTGCGTGGGTTTCGCGGATGACGATCGAGCCGGAACTGGCAACCGGTCTGCTCGCGCGCCTGCCTGTCGACGATCTGATCATTGAGCGCGACCTGACGATGATCTGGCGCAAGGACAGCACGCTGAGCCCGAGCGCAAGACGCTTCCGCGAGATGATGATCGAGCACTGCGCCGCAGAGAAATGACGATGTAACTACGGCGGCGATCTCTGATGAATGGCACCGCCTCCACGGTTATGCCATACATTGAAGTTATAGCTGATCTCACAAACTTGCATTTTTCATGATGGACCGCCATCCATAGAATTTCGTCCATGCAGAAAGTAAATCGCACTGCTTATTGCATGAATCGAAACCAGGTAGGAGCAACATCATGAACAAGAGAATTCTGAACATTTATTTCGCACTGTCGGCACTGACCCTGAGTGCCGTCGCTTCAACTGCAATTGCGACGCCTTCCCCCTGTACAACGCCTCCGACCGACTGCGCAGCACAACCCGCTATCCAGCAGAGTGCCACACCAGAACCGCAGCATGCGCTAACACGCCGTGAGGTCATCGACGACTTGATCAAAGCCGAGAAGGACGGCACGATTAAACGCCTGAACGACACGATCTATCACGGCTCTTAATTTCGTATCTCATTACGGCTGCGACGATAAACACTCATCGTCTCAGCCGTGCCTAGCTCCAGGATCAACCAACTCCGATTCCTGCACCAACTTCGCCGTCACGCCGCATCCCGTATCATGGCTACAACTGGGTCTCCGCCCGGCAGACTCATTAACCAGCTATCTCTATCATTCACCCGCGACGGGAACCGCAATATTCGGATCCGTCAAAGGCGTCAAGCATGCTGTAGTCTACGTTCGCGTCCTGCGCACAATCTTGGACATTATCGGCCGCTGTTTGCCCCCCCGACGCCTCTCGCTTTGCACAAGATATGAATCGCGGAATGCGCGTAGTCATTCCGTGGCAGTACCGTGGCACGTGGGTTGTCCAGGAATAGTCACGACGCGCCCCGTCAGTGGCCGCGAGACGCCCGGATAGACATTGAAATCATCCATCATCTGGCCGTCGATTGTCGCCCCCTTCACGTTGTAACGAATGTTGCCTGTGGACGTGACCCGAGCCCCGGTCGAATCGCAAGTCACCAATAGGGCTGCCCTTTCCTCGGCCGGCAACTGACGCACCAGCCCACTGAACGCAAGATTGACGGCGACATTACCTTTCACATCGCGCCGAGTCTGTCCGAGCATCTTCATTACCGGCTTCACGTCGAGCCGGTACACTACCTCCGAATCGACTGACTTTAGTGGCTTTAACGTGATCGTCTTACGCTGCCCCGGCGCGATACTCATACGAAACGGATAGACATACAGCGCAGGCTCCGCCATGTCGCCGACCGACTCAATCTTTTCGTCCGCAAGTGGCACGCCGGGATTGAGCAGATGCGCAAGGGAAATGGATACGAATTCCGCGTGATCACCGTTATTGACTATCTGAGCTGAAACTGCCTCATCACGAACCTCGATTTCCTTCGGAATCAGATCAACCGCACCGAAAATCGGCACCGAAATCGACCATCCGGCCACCAACACTGTGATAGCACGTACAACCATGTGATTCTTCATAGTGGAAAATATTCGAAAACTGATTTCGAAGAGCAGATCATTCACTCGGCATTCGAGCAGGTATCGTGATGATTGGCTCAAAAGTCATAGACAGCGTGCCGCTATACGTGCCAGCCGTACTCTTGAAGTCGCCCTCCGGGGGATACGCGGAAACCGACAGCGTGTACATACCGATGGAATCGTCGGTTGGCGCCGGTGGCGCCGGATTCTGAAATCCCACACTTTGTCCGACAAGAAGCGGCTTTGAAACTCCCTCCTCTGAGGCCAAACTGACTACCGGCCGCAGGAAAACCTGCGCGGCATTCGACTGATTCCGAATCTGTAACGGCTCGTCTAGACGAACCTGAAACTCGCGGCTGGTCGATACCACACGCAGCCGCGCCTTCACCTCGTAAGGCGTGGACCAGCCACCGAGCTGCTGCATTTCCAGTCCGTGGTCGAACCAGCCACCTTTTTCGTCTTCAACCTCAAGCTTGAACATCTTAACGACCCGTGCAGTCACCTTACTCTGCACCTTTCCAGTCACTCGAACTTCAGCTCGCACAATTACGGGAAACGAAAACACGACGACTAATAGCCAGACGATGCAGTTCATTTTAATTAATGACCCTATGGTTTCGTGACAACCGTGAACGTAAGTACGTCGCTATAGTCTCCCGGCTCCAATAACTTGTCGACAGTTGTATGGAACGTCGGAACGAAGCATGTTTTACCAGAGCCATCAAGCGCAATCCCGGCATTATTAATATTTGGCAAATTAACAATATTGGACCCGCTGTCGAGCTTGATGTCATATGGCACCTCTTGAGCAGGATCCTCGAGACTCCGCAATCGATAGCGATTTTCTACTTGACCGTTCACGCCACTAGCGTTGATGACAAAGCGCTTGTTGTTCACGCCCGCACCCTTATAGTCGAAACAAAGCTGATCCGCTCTATTAGAAAATACTTTCTCGCCGTTTCCCGCCGGAAGTTCGCCGAGATCCCAGTCGGGAGCCGTGACCTCGATTCCGATAGTTGGCGCGGGTGGGACGATCGGGTCAACGACTTCACACGCCCCGTCGGCACCGTAACGACTAATATAGGCGCCACCAGTAATTTCCGCGACATCCCATGCACTTGTGAAATTTCCAGCTTGCACGGATATCGCTGGCCAGTCTTGAACTATCGAATCATCAATCAGGATTTCAAAATTGGCGTCAAATGGCTCCTTTATATTCCACTGAGACGCCACGGGCTTCCCATCGGCAACATATCCCGTATACATTATATAATCCCCGCCATTATACACCAATCCAGATGAGATATCATTTAATTTAACACGCTTGGCGCGCATATTATACGAATTAATAGTTCCGTCCTTCTTGTAGGAGTACAACAATACGCCTCGAGACCACCAGTACGCCCCGGCTGAATTCGCATATTTATATTTAATAGTAACTTTAATCAAACTTGTGCCATCGCCGTTACTGGTCCATGAACATGCACTATATCCATCAGCCGTCTTGTCATTCACTAACGAAGAACTGGCATTACCAGCAAAGAGCATCAGAATTATTATCAAAATAAATTTAAAATTAAATTTTTCAACTTTATTCACACTCACCACCACTTATTCTCGGCAGACCGCCCATTAATTATCCGGCGCAACCTATATATACGCGAAAGAATTCTTGATTCCTTTATTCGGTCACAGTTTTACTCTATCTTCTTGTGATATATAAGGACTCCGTAACCTAGGCCAATGAACAACGGCGCGGGCCCGCTCGTGGCATCACCCGTATCGACCACAATGCGCTCTCTGGGCCTAAAGGTCACGCGCCAGATCTGCGTTCGCCGGGGGACATCCAGCACCTTTAACATCACGCGGGTTTTTTGCCCCGGCGATATCGTTACTCGACGAGGCATGATCAGCAAACCAGGGTGTAGCACCTCTTCAACCGGCACGAGCTTTTCCGGCATATGCCCCGGGTTCGCAACGAGTTGCTGCGTCACATCGAGGTACAAAGGCGTATTGCCCCTGTTCTCGACCCATAGGTCTCCCGGCTCTCTGTCCGGAACGACCGTCATCTCGGTACGCGACAGCTTCAGGATGCCCACGGCCAGGCTGCCAGTGCAGTGCACAGCGGCCAACAGGCCAAACATGACACCGAGCCCACGTTTCATTGCGGACATACCAGCGTTCTCTGCTCGTCGTTCGCACGCAGCGTCATCCGCTTCGTCATGAAATGCTGCGGTACGCCAGGAAACACGGCAACGGTTTGTGGCTGCTGGACGCCGTCATACGACACATTCGACAACACCGCACGCACGTTGCCCGTGGTTTCGAGTGTGATCCCACCGTCTTCACACCGATGCGTCCATCCCGTGCGTATCTCGCTCACCGGCGGCATATGTCGAACCAACACGCCATAGCCAATCGCCACCGACATCGGCGCAGTAATCTTGTCATGAGGTGCATCGTCTACCTTGAGCGACCGAACCGGCACGATGTACAACCGGTATAGCTCCTCCTGGCTCGGCTCCATCAGCGACCTCAACACGATCTGCCGGGACTGACTCGGACCCAGCGTCAATTTGTCCGGGTTGACGATCAAGCCAGGATTGTCGAGCTGACCGAGTTCGACTTTCTTCTCAGGCGTCATTCCGGGATTCATCACCTTTTGCAATGCGATGTTCAGGTAAAGCGGTGCATCGCCCATGTTCTTCACTGTTACCTTCTGTTCGTGAGAGCCGTACACTCTGGTGGACGCCGGGATCACCATGAGTTCACCCTCGGCCTGAACCGGCTGAGCCGTTGTGCCTAGCAATGCCAACAGGATCGGAGCTGCGGTTCGGAATGTGAAGTTCATATCGTTTCTCAATAGGTTCATTCGACGTTTTGCTGCGTACAGCGGAAATTGCTGCCGTTGGCATCTTTCAGGTTGCACGTATACCGAATCCCGTCGCCTTCAACCGTCACGGTCGAGAGCATCTTTTTGCTGACGATCGAAAATAGACCATTTCGATAGACCGTATCGCCGGACTCGATGACATTCCCGCTGACCGGATTTCCTTCTGCATTCCTGAAAAATCCGCTATAGATCATGTTGATGTCGACTTTGGCGGTCGCCGCATAAACTTGGCCCGGGTGCGCTCGAACGATGTTGGCCGGCACTTCAATATTCATGTCCAGCTTTTCACTGCTGCTCATCACTCTTGCGAACGTCACGTCGCTGTATGCATTGAGCGGTACAGCATAAGTACTGTTTCCACCGACCGGATTTCCCTCGACATTGAAGCCATACTTCATCCCGTCGATCTCGGGCGTGGTCAACAGCATCGCCGCGCCGCTGCTGCTGTATCGGCCGAACGCCATGCCGTCCTTGCTGGCCGCGAACATTCCCCGGTAGTTGAAGTCCACATTGCTTACGTTGCCGTCGTAGCCCAGGTTCAACGACGTATCGCCGCGCGTACCGGAGCGGCTGCCGTAAACGTTCACCCCAAAATCAGCGTTGACCCGATTCCCGCTAATCCCGAGCGTCGTCGTGCCGAAACCGTCCTGGAAGTCCTTTTTATAATCGCTGCTCAGCTGCGTCTGCCCGCCAGAGCGGGCGGCACTGAAGCTCACCTGGGTCTTTTCGAGCTGCATGGTCATGCTGAAGTACACGCCATAACCGCTACCGGTCCGGCTGAAGCTGCCTTTTTGAACGCCAAGCGCGAATGTTGCCCACAGTCCATTCGGGCGATAATTCCAGCGCACCTCGGCCTGATGCGTTTCGCCAAACCCCGAGCGCTGGTAGTTGTAGCCGACGATCGCCTTTCGCAGCTTGCGGCTATACGACAGGCTGGTGCTGGACGCCCCGCGGTAGAACCGCGATACCTCGTTGTTCAGGTACCGACTCACCGAGAGACTGCCAATTGCTTCACTCGCCATCGAAATGCTGACGTACCCGCCGACGTTGCGCTCGCCTCCAAGCACGCCAAGCGTCGGTGTGATATCCATGTCGCCAAGCTTCGTCGGCCGAGTGACGTTGATTTCGGTCGCCCAATCGCCGCCGCGAGCGACCAGCGTCGACACGTTCATGTAGAACTGTCTGAAGTTTCGGCTCAGGGCGGCCTCCATCAGGAGGCCTCCCTGCTCGCTCATCTCCTTGCCGACGGTAAAGTGCCACGCGTTACTGCCGCCTGCACCGAAATTGACATTGTTGATCTCACGAATTTCCCGCGTGACCACGTTACCGTTGCGATCGACTAAACGAACCTCGGTCGAGTAATAGCCACCGGGCAGATCGACGAAGCTGATTTCGTTGCGACCGAGAAACGCCGGCCGCTTCAGGATCAGACGCCCGTTGCGATAGAACTCGTAGTTGCCTTCGGCAGTCGAGTACAGCACCAGCGACCCTGCATTGCGATCGATCTGCAGATTGCTCTGGCTGCCCACGGTCACGAACTGATCGAAACTCGGCGACAACAATGTGCTGACCGAGCCGGACGCATAGTCGACACTGTTCTGCCTGCCTGCCCGCACATAGGTGCCAGGGAAATTCTTTTGTAGGTAGTACGACGACAACCCGTACGAACTACTGCTCGTGCCACGCGATTCGGTTCGGCTCCCGTACCAGCTCAAGTAGCCGAAACTGCGTGAAGGCAAGCCGATCCATGTATTGCCATTGATGTTGGCCGCACGATAGCCGTCCGTCGATGCTCGGAAGTCGATCGAATGGTTATTGAGCACGCCGAATCCGGTCGGCGGCTCGACGTAATCTTCGCGCGAATCACGAATCGAAATCGAGCGCTTCAGCTTGTCGATAGTGACGTAATATCCGTCAACCTCGATATCGCAGCCGTTTCTGCACCGCTTGTATTCAATTTTCGAGATCACGTTACGAATGGCATCGACATCATCTGGCGAGATACCATTGGCAGCGTACTTAATCGCGTCGAACTCTAACGATGCTTCGGAAGACGAATAGCGAATGAAGTCAGGGAGCGTTACCCCATTAAAAGTAGCAAGGTATTTCGCGCTGTCGTCCATTTCAGACGCGCTAAATCCTTCCGGAACCCCGTAGGATACTCTTAATTCTGCATGCAAATTGGATGAAGCAAGAAGGAATGTTCCTATCCACAGCTTATTGAAGCCAAATGGAGGCTGACACAAAGACATGCAGAGTTCTCATTTAATGCATTGACATTCATATCAGCATGCAAAAACCTCTACCGACGCGATGTAGTCGGCGAGGCTCCATATTGGACAACACAGAGCCTCGCCAAAATGAACAGCTTGTTACTGGCTCTCTTCGCTTTCTCCGCCGCCCGATGACGCGACCGGCTCGAACAGCATCACCAGATCACCGCTATAGCTGCCATTCGTACTTACACTTCCGACTTGCACCGGGGCGTCGACGGCAATTTTCAGATCATGGATCTCGTCGAAACCACCGCTACCCGTAGCCACTTGCGTGATTTTCTGGGCCGCGCCGAACGTAACGTCTTTTTCCCCTGCCTGGCTCAACAACGACACCTTCGCATTCGCCATTTCGTACGAACCGCTCGACATCTTCAGCGGCTGTGCCAGTGAAACATTGAAATCAGCGTTTTTCGTCCACACTCGAATAGGCAACGTCTTGTTGAACTTCTTCTGCGTGTAGTCTTCCGCCTCCAGCTGTTCCGTGCCGTACCAGGTCGAGCCGTCAGGCTTCGACACGAAGATTCCATCGTTGATTTGCGCGGTGAGCGTAATCTTCTTGGAAACTTGGTTATCGGATTTCGGAGCGGCATATGCCGCACCAACCAAAACTCCAGCCACACCCACTGAAAAAATGAGTTTTCCGATCATTTTCATAGCTCAATAATCAATTTATTAACACAAGAAAACGCCAAATCAAATATCGCATCAAACCATATTAGTTAAATTTCTACGATAAATTCTGATTTGGCGCCACCCCTCAATGACGAGGATTTGTCATCTTAGATAAATGAATGGAGGTATGAAATCTGACAATTCTTATTTTTTGATCGAGCCCTTGCCCCATCGTCAGACGGCACATCCATGACTGGGGGGGTGAGGATGCGAGTGTTCGCCTCTACCGGGAAGCCCATTTCGAAGGCCTGCCCGTCGTTTGGAGACAGGAAAGCACCGAATCAACCCGCAGCGAACGGCCAGCAGGCGTTGCCATCGTTGTCGACGTTACACGCAGTTCCCGCGGCGTCGCGATCGAGCCCCGGGATCGACGCCATCGGGCAAATGGTCGCGATACTCTGCTTCGCCTCCTGGTCGGTCTGCTTCAGTCGCGAGCCCGACAAGTGATCTCCCCAGCGTCACTGCGGACCAGCATCGTATTTTTGCGGTCAACGTCAGTCGAGTTCACACCGGTCACCGCCGAGTTCTTGCTTCCGCGCCGGCAACGACCGCCGAAGGTCTACCAGCCGCGAGCACGGCGGGCTTGCTGCGGTGAACTGATCCAGATCGACGGCAGCGATCATCGGTGGTTCGAGGAACGGGCGCCGGCCTGCACGCTGCTGGTGTACGTGGACGACGCGACGAGCCGGCTGATGACGCTGCACTTCACGCAGACCGAATCGACCTTCAGCTACTTCGAGGCCACGCGAACGTATCTGGAGCTCGCGGCTTACCTGGGCCTTGTTCCGAGACAGAACGGCTCCGGCGGTAAAGTAAAGCGCGGCGGAATCAGCAAACGCGGTGACGTTTATCTACGAACCCGGCTGATTCACGGCGCACGAGCCGTGATATCAAGTTCGAAGCATCTGCCGGCGCACATGCGGGATCTGTTGGCACGACGGCCGACGAACGTAGTCGCTGTCGCGTTGGCGAACAAGATGGCCCGCACGAAATACGCAACATCGGCCGACCGAGTTGTTGCAAGCCGCCCCGCCCCGCTACGCATACGCCAATTGCCGCTTGGCGCCGATTTCGGCAACCCGCGTCATACTCAACTTGCGCACAATCAGCATCGCGATCTCCAGCGACTGCTCATAGTTCAACCTCGGATCGACCGTCGACTTGTAAGCGCGGGCCAAATCGGCCTCAGTCAGATTGCGCGCGCCGCCCAGGCATTCGGTCACGTCCTCCCCGGTCAGCTCCAGATGCACGCCGCCCAGATGCGTGCCGCAGGCGGCATGAATGTCGAAGGCCGCCTCGAGCTCGGCGTGGATGTTCCCGAAGCGCCGTGTCTTCACGCCGCCCGGGGTCGTTTCGCCGTTGCCGTGCATCGGATCACAGCACCACAAGACATGCCGGCCCTCGGCCTTGACCGCATGCAGATGCTTCGGCAACTCCGCTTCGATCTTCGCCGCACCCATGCGCGTGATGAGCGTCAAACGGCCGGCCTCGTTCGTGGCGTTCAGCGCGTCGATCGTGCGCAGCAACTGGTCGGTGCTCACCCCGGGCCCGACTTTCAGGCCGATCGGATTGCGGATACCGGAGCAGTATTCGATATGCGCGCCGTCCAGCTGCGCAGTGCGCATGCCGATCCACGGAAAATGCGTCGACAGGTTGAACCAGCCCCCATGCCGCGGCACTTGCCGTGCCATCGCCTCTTCGTAATTCAACAGCAGGACCTCATGCGACGTGTAGAAATCGACTCTCGCATCGCTGCCGGAGGGCTCGCCCGCGAGCGCCTCCATGAAGCGCAGCGACTCGCCGATCGAGTGCGTCATCTTGCGATACTCGCCATAAAGCGGCGAATGCGAGGCCCACGCCAGATCCCAATGTTCGGGGTGATGCAGATCAGCAAAACCGGCATCGCTCAGCGCGCGCACGAAATTCATCGTCAGCGCCGATCTGGAATGAGCCTCGAGCAGGCGCTGCGGGTCGGGCTCGCGCGCGTCTTTCGTAAAAGCGCTGGCGTTGACGATGTCGCCGCGGTAGCAAGGCAGCGTCACGCCGTCGCGCGTTTCGGTATCCGCCGAGCGCGGCTTGGCGTACTGGCCGGCAAAGCGGCCGACGCGAACCACCGGCAGCATCAAGCCATGCACGAGCACCAGGCTCATCTGCATCAGCACTTTGAGCCGATTGGCGATGATCGGCGCCGTGCAATCGGCAAAGCTTTCCGCGCAGTCGCCGCCCTGCAGCAAGAAACATCGTCCTGCCGCAGCGTCTGCGAGCTTGCGTTTGAGCGTCAGCACTTCCCATGCGGCGACGAGCGGCGGCAGTGCTTGTAGCTGTGTCAGGACGCGATCGAGCGCCGCCACATCGCGATAAGCCGGCTGTTGCAGCGCCGGCTTCGTCTTCCAGGAAGCCGGTGTCCAATTCTCGGCCACACGCGCCGAAGAGAGATTGCATTCCACAGTTCCACTCCCGTAATGAAATGCTGCCGATCGAGCCGGTGTCGTCGCCTGGCATGCAGGCGACGCCCACGCTCCTTACCGCTACAGCTTGACGAGCACCGTGCCCAGATAACGTCCGCTGGACGTGTCGCACAACGCGCTCGGCGCGTTATCGAGGCCGTCGATCACCGTATGCGGGAACACGATCTCGCCGGCGCGCAGCCACTGCGCGAAACGCTCGAACCATTCGCCCTTCGCCTCCGGATTGTCGTCGGCGCTGTAGCCCCGCATCGTGATCCGCTTCAGGAGAAATTGAACGGTATCGATTTCGGCGGGTGCGGTCCGCCCCGTTCCCGTCGCGGCCAGCTGGCCCGACAGCGCGCCGAGGATCAGGAAGCGCGCCCCTTCGCGGGCGGCCGTGACGGCCGCCTGTAATTGCTCGCCGCCGACCGAATCGATCAGGACGTCGATGCCGCCCTGCGCCGCTTCGAGCAACTGCTCTGCGAACGGCGTGCTGCCGCCACGCATGACGGCGGCGTCATACCCAAGCTCGGAAACCAGGCGTCGCGCCTTGTCGTGCGAACTCGTGCTGCCGATCACGCGCCCCGCTCCCAGCCGCCGCGCGATCTGTCCGGCCATCGCGCCGATTGCGCCGGCCGCGCTCGTGACGAACACCGTGTCACCCGGACGGATCGGCACGCCGCGCGTCAGCGCCGCGTAGG
Source organism: Burkholderia sp. Ac-20392 (assembly GCF_017104585.1). Classification (NCBI taxonomy): domain Bacteria; kingdom Pseudomonadati; phylum Pseudomonadota; class Betaproteobacteria; order Burkholderiales; family Burkholderiaceae; genus Burkholderia; species Burkholderia sp. Ac-20392. Next base: position 24,899 of record NZ_JAAGPB010000014.1, on the reverse strand, counting down.
CGGTCCAGCCGTGCCCCAGGTAGCCGAGATAGCCGGCAGGCTTCGGCAGCGCCTCGCCGACGCGCTGACAGCCCCATGCGGGCACCATCGCGTAGTCTCGCCACCCGTGGAAGTGCGTGACGATGTCGCCGGACGACAAACCGCTGCCGGCGGGCGCGCTCACCACTTCGCCGAGCGCTTCGCCCATCAGCGCGTCACCCGCCGACAAACACGGAAACGGCACACCGGGCACGTCTTCCGCGCCTTCGCTGATCATCGCGCGCAAGGAAGCCGAGACCAGGAAATAGCGATTACGCACCAGCACGTCACCCGAGCCGGCCGCCGGCGCGGCGGCGGTGACGATTTCGAAATCGTCCGGTGTCGGCAGGCCTTTCAGCTTCGCCTTCAAGCGCACGTCGCGCCGCATCGGAATCGACAGATTCATGATCCGCTCCCGCCGTGCGCCGTGCGCGTCGATGAGGCGAACCAGCCCGCCGGTATGCGCGCGACGCTGCGGCCGTAGGCTATCGTCGGGTCGTCCGAGGCATGCACGGTCGCTGTCCAGCCGTATCGGCCGAGCCAGTCGCGCACATCGTCGCGGGACGAAAGCCAACGAGCGCCCTGCGATTCGACGCGCGCGCGGGCTTCCTTGCCCTCCTCGCTCATCATGCGCGTGGCGAGATGCTCGAGCATGAGCGCGCTGCCCGGCGCCGACAGGTCGGCCACTTGACGGATCAGCGCATCGCAGTCCGTGTCGCGCAGATACATCAGCAGCCCTTCGATGAGCCAAATCGTGGGCTTGGCGGGATCGAAGCCGGCCGCGCGCAACGGGCTCGCCCAATTCGAGGTCAGATCGGCGACGAGCGGCCGCCAATCGCACTGCAGCGGCAACCCGGACTGCTTCATGAGCTCGCGCTTGAAGGCGATGATGTCGTCGAGATCGAGCTCGAACCAGCGCGTGCCGAACGGACACGCGAGGCGTGCCACGCGGCCGTCCACGCCGGCGGCCAGCGTGACGACCTGCCGTATTCCGCGGCTCAGGTTCGCGAGAATGGCATCGTCGAAGTAGCGTGTGCGGACGACGAAATATTGCGGAAAGTTCGCGCGCCGCGCGACTTCGCTGACGTGCTCATGCGTCTGCGTGCCGGCCAGGTGCTCGATCAGCGCCGCGGCGAACGGATCGTGAAACAAGGCGTCCGGGCGCTGGCCTTCGGCATGACGTTGCCAGGCAATGAACAGTGCGGTTTGGCCGACGCCAACCGGAATATCGAAAGTAGACACAGACAGGTTCCTTATCCGCAAGAGAATCAAGGTTGGAGTTGGGTGGTTTTCCAATCGTCGCCATCGCGTTCGTACCTGAGGCGCCGGTGAAGCCGGTCGGAGCTGGCGGCCCAGAATTCCATCTCGTGAGGCTCGAGCCGATAGCCGACGAAGCGCGGCGGCCGCGGCAACGCGACGCCGAGCGCGAGCAGCTCGGCGGCGTGCGCGCGCAGCGCTTCGCGATCGACGAGTTCGTCGCTCTGGTGCGAGGCGCTCGACATCGCATGCATCGGCACCGAGCGCCCGAACCAGAGCTTGTCGTTCTCGCTTTCCTCGAGCGGAACCGCCTGGCCGGAAATCATGATCTGCTGCCCGGTTTCGCGCCAATACAGCAAGCCCGAGGCCCAGCCCGTCTCCGTGAGTTCGCGTCCTTTGCGGCTCGTCGAATGCGTGCAGAAGATCACGCCGCGGTCGTCGATCGAGGAGAACGCGATGACGCGAGAAGAGATGCGTCCGTCGGACGTGGCGGTCGCGAGCGCGAGCGCCTTGGGCTCGCGGACGCGCGCGACATCGGCCGTCGCGAGCCAGCGCTTGAGCAGCGTGATCGGCTCGGACGGCGGGTCGTCATATTCGGGGAACAGGACATCGACGCTTCCCGTGAGGCTTTCGAATCGACTGGTGTTCATGGCAATGTTTTCATGATGGCAAAAGACGGGGGCGACGCTAGACGCCCAGGCGGCCGCGCGCGACGACGACACCGTGACCGCTGACCTCGACCGCCTCGATGCCGTGCTCCGAGCCGTGCACCAGCGCATGCATGTGCGAGGGGCGCTTGATCTCGACGCCTTGGAGAAGATGCAGCGGCTCGCCCCACGGAATCAGTCCGTGGCGGGCAAGGTGAATGGCGATGGGACCGGCGGCGGAACCCGTCGCCGCATCCTCCACGACGCCGTAGGCCGGCGAGAACATCCGGCAGCGCCAGTGGTCGCCCGCTGGGGCCACGCACATGGCCGACATATCCTCGAACTCAGCCAACGCGCGATGGTCCGGATGCACGTCGGAAAGCGCGGAGGCGTCGGGCAACGTGACGAACACATGGCGCGGGCCGTTTCGATAGGCCTCCACGGGCAACACGGACGCTTCGACGCCGAGCGCTTCGAGCAGACGCTCGGTCCGATCAAAGCGCGTCCACGTCGGGATCGGCTGCTGCATGGTGACGTAAGCCTCGCCGGGCGCATCGGATCGCACATCGAACGGCACGAGCCCCATGCCCGTCTCGAACACGAAGCGATCCTGCGCCTTCACGTGCCTGAGTGCCACGGCCGTGCCGAGCAGCGGATGGCCCGCGAACGGCAACTCGTTGACCGGCGTAAAGATGCGCACGTGAACGTCGCCGCCCTGCTTCGGCGGCATCACGAACACCACTTCCGACAGATTCATTTCGCGGGCGATCCGCTGCATGCGCTCCGCCGGCAGCGGAACGTCGACCAGGAAGACGGCAACCGGGTTGCCTTCGAGCGGCGTGCGCGTAAAGGCGTCAACGACGATGTAGTCGATGGGATGCGACGCATGGATCGGCGCCGCCACGTGTGTATTCGCGTGCGATGCTGCCGGTTCGAGCGCGCGCATGCGCGCCGCGATCTCACCGCTCGCGGTGCTGGCCTCCACCGAGAAGCGCAGCCGCTCGGCAACCGGCAAGCCGATCAGCGTCTGCGCGTCGTTCGGCGGCAGTAGATGCGCAGGCGGACGCTCACCGTCCCAGAGCATGATCGCACCCCAGCGATTCCTGTCCTCGTCGGCGATCCAGTGCTTCTCGCGCAAGCCCGGCACGTTCGACCAGCGCGCGAGGGTGCTGTCGTCCACACGCGCCTTCAGCGATTCGATGCTCTGCTCGGAACCGTCGAGGTTCCACCAAACGATGTCGACAATCATGAAACGCGTGTCCTATAGGGTTCTTTAAAAAGCGTGAAGAGTCGTCAGGCCGTCAACGCTGTCATGCGTTTTTCGCGGCGTATCGCGTGTGTGATGGCTTCGCCGAGAATCCGCGGCCCGTCGACGGTCAGGACCGATTCGGCGTGGAATTGCATCGAGCTGAACGTTGGACCGCGCAAGGCATGCACTTCGCCCGTGTGCGGATCGCGGCTGATGGCCACCGTGCCGACGCCGTCGATGTCCATTTCGTCCCGGACGGTCTGCGCCACATACGTGTTGTAAAAGCCCACGCGCTCACGCTGGCCGAACAGATCGATCTCGACCTGGATGCCCTGATTGGGCACCTCGCGCCGCACGAGCGGAATGCCGAGGATGGCGTTCAGGATCTGATGGCTCAGGCAGACGGCCATGAACGGCTTGCCCTCGTCGATGAGATGCCGCAGCCACGCGTAGAGGCGGGCGATGCGCGGATCGCCGGCGTCGCTCGGGTCTCCCGGGCCCGGCCCCATCACGACGACGTCGTAACGCGCAAGGTCCACCGCGTCGTGAACGCCGCACACTTCGGTGGCGAGGCCGAGCGACGACAGTTGCTGGGCGATCATCGCCGTGAAGTGATCTTCGGCGTCGACGATGAGCGCGCGGCAGCCGCTCAACTCAGCCAACTCATCGGCCATCTCACCGTGTCGCCCGCCATACGGCCGAAACCAGAAGTCCGCGATGCCTTCGTTGCGCTCGCGCAGCGCCGCCTGCACCGATGGATGCTGGCCTAGCGACGGGCCGGCTTCCGGCGGATCGAATGCGTTCGATAGCGCGGCCACCTTGGCATGCGTCTCCATGACTTCCGATACCGCGTCCGAATGCCGGACGAGCGTCGAGCCGACGCCGATGCGAACGTGGCCGGCGCGGTCGATCTCCGCGGTGCGGATCAGGATGGCGGAGTCGAGCGTGCGCCCGCCGTGCGCATCGCGGCCGATCAGCGCTGCAATGCCACTGTAGTAGCCGCGGCCGGCCCGCTCGTGCCGCGCGATCACGCGGGTCGCGCTTTCGATCGGACTGCCGGTGACCGTCGGCGCAAACATCGTTTCGCGCAGCAAGTCGCGAACATCGGCCTCGGTGTGCCCGACGATGAAGTATTCGGTGTGGGCGAGCCGCGCCATCTCGCGCAGGTGCGGCCCCGTGACCTGCCCGCCGGCCGGGCAGATGCGCGCCATCATCTTGAGCTCTTCGTCGAGCACCATGTACAGTTCGTCGGATTCCTTGCGATCGCCGAGAAAAGCGTTGATCCCATCGATCGTCGGCCCGCTTTGCGGATACCGATAAGTCCCGCTGATCGGGTTCATCGTCGCGCAACCTTCATGCAGCGTCAGGTGGCGCTCCGGCGTGGCGCCGACGAACGTGCGTTCCCCGGTATGAATCACAAAGATCCAGTACGCGCCGACCTCCCGGCGCATCAGACGCTTGAATACCGCCAGCGCCTTGGCGGGCGAATAGTCGTCGAGATCGCCCTCGAGCGTGCGCTTGATGACGAAGTTCGAGCCCGCGCCGGTGCCGATCTCGTCGGTGATGACGCGCTCGACGATCTCGGCGTAGGCCTCGTCGTCGATATCGAAGTGACGCTCGCCGAGCGCGGTATCGGCATCGGGAATGGCGGCGAGCGCAAGCTGCGCGGACACCGTTTCGTGCTCGTCGCAGGTGATGGCGACGAGCGGAGCGCCGTCGTCGTGTGTCTTGAAGCCGCGCTCGTGCAGCTGCCGGTATGGCACGATCACAAGCAGTTCCTGACGGTCCGCGCCCGTCGCCGTCGGCGCGGCCAACGGAAGCTCGGCCAGGGAGGACGGATAGGAAACCGCGCCGGCGAAGACGTCGATCGTCGCGCGCTCTCCGGCGCTACCCGTCGAACGCGCGATCAACGCGAAGCACGGCGCTTGTCCGTGGAGAACGCGATCGAATAGGTTGCGGTTCGGAGCGGCATTCATGCCAGCGCCTCCTCGGTGCTCACCACCTTGCCGCAACGCTGGGCCACGTATTCCAGCGCCTGGTGATGATGGTCTTCGGAAAAATCCGCCACGCCATCGGCAACGAAGAACGGTTGAATGTCGTTCGTGAACGCATCGACAGCCGACATCATTACGCCGATGTGCGCGTAGACGCCACACAGCATCAGCTGATCGCGACCGCTCTCCCGCATACGCTCGCGCAGGTCGGTGCGGAAAAATGCGCTGTAGCGCCACTTCGTGAGCATCCAGTCATCCGGGGACGGGCCGACGGCCTCGGCGACGTCCCGATCGGCCGGCGTCGTCTCCATGCCCGGCCCCCAAAAATCGCGCAGCAAACCGCGTTCCGTCTCGGTCATGCGCCCGGGATGAGCCGTGTATGCGACGGGAATACCGGCCTGCTTGCACCGTTTGCGCAGCGACGCGACATTGGTCGTCAACGTCTCGCGCAGCGTCGGCGGCAACGGCGAAAGGAAATAGTTCTGCATGTCATGAATGAGCAGCAACGCGCGCGACGGGTCGACACTCCATGACACGACATTCTCGGGCAGGCTGCTCGAATCGGGCAGCGCGTACGGTTGAATCGACGGGATACCAGCCATTCGTCTCCTCCATTGGGTATGCGTTAGCTCGGCAGACCATCCCGGCGCACTTCGGGAACCTCGATACCCAGCGAACGGAATTGCTCGCAAGGGTTCATGAATTCGCGCTGCTCCTTGATCAGTCCGTTTTCGAAGCGGAACGAGTGAAGGAAGTGATTGCGGTACTGGCCTCGGGGGTAGCCGGGGAAAACAATCGCGCCTTCGCCGCGGCACTCGACCCAGAACCAGTTCGGGTCTTGCGTCTCGAAGATCTGGATGTCGGTCCAGACCCAGTCGGGGAAGCATTGCAGCGACCACACGGCGTGCTCGCCGAGCTTCTCGCGGCCGCGAATCGCGATCGGCTGGCCGCTGTCGGTCGTCCACAGGCCGCCGACGCCATCTTCCGTGAACAGTAGGTGGCGCTTGAGCCTCGCTTCGCCACGAGTGTGCATGTACTGCTCGACGATCTTGCGGTTGTGCTGTCGGGCCGCGACGTGCGCGTGATTTTCCGACGTGTTTTCGAGGGATTCGACGTCTGACATGCAAGCTCCTGAAGTCAAAGAGGGCCGCCCCGCCGGAAACCGGGAGGCCGCGTGGGATTACACGAGGTAGCTGATTTCGCGCGGATCGAGGCCGACCAGCGCGCGGCCGTAGACAAGTTGCGGAATGCCCATCCCAAAGCCCGCATGGCGGCTCGCCACGTTCAGGTCGCGCCAGATCAACTGCAGCGGATTGGATTCCATGAAGGCGGCGCTGCCGTAGGCCGTCATGAGGCGATCGATGGCCTCGCGGCACAGGCGCGTGACGCGCGTCGACTCCATCCGAAAGCGCGAACGCGTCACTTCGTCGGGCAGGACGCCGGCCGTTGCGTGGTGTTCGACCGTTTCGACGATGCGGCGGGCATGCAGCTGCGCGCCGTCGATCATCATCGAAGCTTCGGCGAGGTCGGTCTGGAACGCCGGCGAAACAGCCTGGCTCTTGAACGTTGACGAGGCGACGCGGCGCTCGTGGGCCTGATCGCGCACGAGTTCCAGCGCGGTGACGATCGCCCCGAGTTGCGGCCCGAGCAGACCGATCGACAGCAAGCCTGAGAACGCGCCGCTATATAAACGGTGCCGTTCCGACGGCAGGCGCGACCGGCCCTGCACTATCGGCGCGTAGGGTGTCACGCGATGGCGCGGAATGAACTGCCGGTTCGCCACTACCGTGTTGCTGCCGGTGCCGCGCATGCCCGTGATATGCCAGGAGTCGCGGACTTCGAGCTCGCTCATCGGCATGAGGACCAGGTTTATCGTCTCGTCGTCGGCATCGACGCCTTTCGGGATCAGCGCGCCGATCCATTCGGCGTGCAGGCTGCCCGATGCATAAGCCCACTCTCCCGTCACCACGACACCGCCGTCGACGCGTTCGACCTGGGCGCGCGAAGGCGCAATGATGAGCGCGGTGCGCGTGTCGCGGTTACCACCCCATACGTCGTCCTGCGTACTCTCGGGGAAGTGAGCGATCATGTAGTTGCCCATGTTGAGCACGCTCGTGACCCACGACGCCGAGCAGCAGCCGCGCCCCAGCTCGTAGCAGACGTCAAACAGCGTGGCGGGACCCGCTTCGTAGCCGCCGAGCCGGCGCGGCGTGAAGAGCCGCATCAGCCCCGCCTCGGTCAGCGCGTCGACGGCACGCTCGGTCAGGCGGCGCCCGGTATCGGCCGCGCGCGATTCTTCCGCGAGCACGCTGGCGACTTCTGCCGCCTTCGCGATCAATTGCTCATGCTCGACCACCGATTCATCGAGCGCAATGGCGTCATGTCCGGCCGAATTCCCTTCCTGCGAGGTGCGTTCATTTGTCATTTCACGAGTCATGCACTGCGAGGTCTGTATCGTGCTCACGGCATCTCCAGAATAAACTTACAATTCCTATTATTAAAAAATTTAAAACAATAAGGGCTACGATAAATTTAACTATCAATTAACCAGGAAATCGAAACAAACAAGAGTCACTACCTTTAGTGCGTGCACCCGGAATTCAGAAAATATCGCGCAACAACATCCATGAGATCGGCATCCGGCTTTGCCTTACCAATCAGAAAGGGCACTTTTATTTCAGCGCTCTTAAATTACTGTTACGTTTTTATTTAACTCGACCGGACGTGTCAGTATTTCGTAAGCCATACTGCCTCGTCGAGTTCCGGTTCAAAGCCCGACTGATGGGGCGTCTCGGCGCCTCTTTACACAACGGAGCACCGCACACGTTTTTCAGCTTCGCCTGTACTTCCAACTCTCGATCCTATTTAGCGGGCGCCGAGCTATATCTAACAAATCGAGGCAGGCCTTCGGCGTAAACCGGGGGCATCAGGTTTCCCGCCCCATTTAATGACATAAATATAAATCCCGCCCCATTATGCCGGGCATTCCCATGGCTTCCAAACGGGACGGCCAAGCGTAGGATAAACCCAAGAAATAATCACCTGTCAAACTTGACGGGTTATACCCCACCAAGCAAAATTAGAATGCGAGTGAAATATATTTGAAGATTATTTTAAAAATATAATCGACATACCCGAATCTGACTCATCAGACAAGCGCGCAACCAGGTTTGATGAACGCTTCGTGAATGTCGGCTCGACGCTCAAAGCGAATGCGAAGACGACGAAATGTGCCGAGCCCGCTACCGTGTTCCGTCCGGCGCTTCGCGTGGCGCTGTCGCTGACCGACTTCGGCACCGGCCGATGGCATTCGGCTGGCCAAGGAGACGGTCAGGAAACCGATCAGGGGCGCCTGTGATCTCCATGCGTTTTTCCGGCTAGATACCCTTGGGCCTGTCAAGGGTTTGCCTTGCGCCCCAAACAATTTTCCGGCAAAGCAATGGGTTGGTTTCTACCCTTCGCTAACGAAGCAGACGGCGTCTCGGCGCATGGCTGAATAGACGATAAGCAGTCCTTCCAATGGCAGCGTGTTGATACGGCAACACCGCTCAACATGCTTGATAGGCGCCTCCACTCGGCACTTCCTGACACTCGACCGATACGGGTTCATTGTCACAATGGCTGCCGGATCGGGCCAGAAGACCCCGTGCGGTGGACCCTGACGCAGTACGTGCGGACAGGTTTGGCTGAAAAGCAACCTGAGCGGCCAGCCTGAGACGACCAGCGCTAATCGACGTGGCAGTCATCCCATCACAATCGACTTGCTCAGCTACTGCGCATCGCGTTACGACACGTCATTTACCGCGACCGCCCTGAAGTGGCTCGAGATCACGGACGAAGCGGCCATGCTAGGGGTGGCACGAGACCACAGAATCGACGTTCAGCTATTTCGAGGCCCTGTCGGTTCGCACGGCAAGCCGATCGCGTTCTATAGCGGCAAGGCCGGCATGTTCTACTGCAAAGGCCATACTGGCGACGCCAGGTAAAGGCGTGACGCATGCGTGACGCCTTTTGGTCGGTCGATGTACGCGATGAACATCGACACGTTCTGCGCGAACAGTAGCTCGGCCAAGGAGCGCGTCGAGCGTGCGCACCGGACGCGGCAGGATCGGCTGGTCAAGGAGTTGAGATTGCGTGGAATCGGCACGGTCAACGACGCCAACGTTTATGCGGCCTCCTTTATCGCTGCTTACAACACGCACTTTGCGAAGCCGCCGACGAGCGATTTCCATGCGCATCGGCCGCAGCGGGATGACGAGAATCTGAACATCGTGTTGACCTGACGTGAAACACGTCGGGTATCGACGAAATCGCTGACTGGGTTGCACGACCTCGTCCCACGTGTATTGCCACTGTCAATGTCAATAGATCACGCGTTGTCACGCTTTCCAGGTGTTTACAGCGCTCCCACGCTCGAACGAACAGCGTCGAAGCGAGCCTCTTGATTCCCCGCCCGCGACGTTCACCCAAGGAACCGGTTCGCGTCGCCCCGCGCATTCAGCGCGACGCCCTACGTTCTACTTACGACTACCGCAAGCTTTGAAACCTTTCTCGGCAACCCCGCCAAACCGTGATCTAAACATTTTAGATTTCATCAAAAAATATTTGACGCTCCGTTTTCTTCCTTGCTATCTTTTCCCGCAAGAAATACCGACGGGAGTTTGAATGGCGCAAATAAACCAAAAACCCGACAAATAACTTCCATTTTAATTACGACATTGCGAGCGCGATATCCGGCTCGCAAAGCTGCAATTGCTTCCGCCAGGGAAAGGTTCTCGATTCACCGTCATCCAGCTTCGCTTCAGGCTGGACCGTTTCGTTACGATGCGCCGCAAGGAAGTCGCCGGCATCACGTTCTGCCTGACGGCATGGCAGGTCTCATCCGCCGCGCCTGGCTTGCCGAGCCGCACCGTTCGCGCCACGCGAAGTTGCCTCATCAGTCGCATGCAGCATTGCAATCGCCTGGAACAACCGTAGCAGCCCAGGTCGTCAAACGGCATCGCAATATCGTCTTTTCCGACTCCAATAAATTGCATTCCTAAGCAATAGATAACGAATCGAAGCTGTTCTATCCGCACACCGCGGACTGTGCCCATAGCAATTGTCGGACCACCGCACGCAGGATCGCGGCGCAGCCCGACAAACAAGAGGGCCGAGCGCAGAATCGGTGCCCGCGATACGCGAGCCCGATACCCGACCGGCCTCCGATCCTGATGGTGGGTGGGGAGGAATATTCATGTCGCCTTGAATTCTGCTGATCGTTCTGGCTTGCGTCAGGTTGCATCGGCCGCCCTTCGCTACCCGCGATTCGGGCCGCGCGCTGTACCCGTTCTTCGTCGAAATCTCGGAGCTCACAATGCAGAGAACTCAATACGCCAATCGCAAACGCCTGCAACGCCTTGCGCTGACGGCAATTGCAGTTGGAGTAGCAGCCACGATGGTCCCGCTGTCCGCCCAGGCGGCAACCAACTGGGTCCAGACGCGCACCAGCGCGTTCCTCCTGTCGAATGCACCGGCCACGGCCGCCTCGCAGGCACTGGCCGCGTCCGCCGCGGCACCCGGCTACTCGCTGAACAGCGTCGGCACGCCGGCGCTCACCGATACGCACGTGACGCCGCTCGAATTGAGCCAGCCGCTGCACGTGACCGTGGTCCTGAAGAACCGCAACGCGGACCAGCTCGACACCTTCCTTCGCGACGTCAACCAGCCGGGTAGCGCGAGCTATCACAAGTACCTCACGCCGGCCCAGTTCAAGGCACGCTTCTCGCCGACCGACGCACAGGTCGCAACCGTGGTCGCTCACCTGAAGGCAAACGGCTTCAGCAACATCACGGTCTCCGACAACAACACGCTGATCGCCGCCGACGGTAATGCCGGTAACGTGCAGCGCGGCTTCCAGGCGAGCATCAAGCGCTTCAACTATCGAGGCAAGCCGGTCTACGCGAACGATTCGGCGGCGCTGATCCCGGCGTCGCTCGGCTCGGTCGTCGATTCAGTGCTCGGCCTGCAGAACGCCGCCGTGCCGCACCGCCTGCTCCATCGTTTCGCGCCGTCCGCCGTCGTCGAGCCGAATGTGGTCTCGAAGAATGCGACTGCCGGCTCGCAAGTCGGCCACCAGCCGACCGATTTCGCAAAGATCTATGACGCGAGCGGCCTGCCCGCCGCGACCAATACCACGGTGGGCATCATCACCTGGGGCGACATGACCCAGACCATCGCCGACCTGAACACCTTCACGCAGAACGCCGGCCTGGCGACCGTCAACACGGCAGTGGTCGCGGGCGGCTCCGGCACGCTGGCCGACGACGGCGATCCGGGCGAGTGGGATCTCGACAGCCAGGACATCATCGGCACCTCGGGCGGCGTCAAACAGCTGATCTTCTACTCGGCCGTCAACGGCGACAGCAACGACAGCGGCCTCACCGACGCGACGCTGACCGCCGCCTACAACAAGGCGGTAACCGACAACAAGGCGACCGTCATCAACGTGTCGCTCGGCCTCGACGAAACCGCCGCCAACTCCGACGGCTCGCTCGCCGCCGACGACGCGGTGTTCAAGCAGGCGGTCGCGCAAGGTCAGGTGTTCTCCGTCTCGGCAGGCGACGCGGGCGTCTATCAGTGGTCGACGTCACCGCAGGGCGCACCCGGCTATATCGGCACGTACAACGGCACGTCGGTCAAGACGACGATCAACCTGTCCAAGTACAGCGTGTCGTCGCCCGCGAGCTCGCCGTACGTCGTCGCCGTCGGCGGCACGACGCTCTCGACCACCGGCACCACGACGTGGGCCGGCGAAACCGTGTGGAACGAAGGCGTCGCCTATGCCGACCTTGACAGCAACGGCAACCCGGTCGACAACGCCGTGCGGATCTGGGCAACGGGCGGCGGCGTGAGCACGTTCGAGACCGCACCGAGCTGGCAGACCGCCGCGCTTGGCAGCACGGTAACGAAGCGCGTACTGCCCGACGTGGCGTTCGACGCCGCGCAGTCGACGGGCGCATACATCGTCATCAACGGACAGACGAACCAGCTTGTCGGTGGCACCAGCCTCGCATCGCCGATTTTCGTCGGCGGCTGGGCGCGTGTCGAATCGGCCAACAACAACAGCCTCGGCCTGCCGACTTCGGCGTTCTATCAGGGCCTCCCGACCAATACGTCGCTACGCCACGACGTGACGTCGGGCAACAACGGCTACAGTAGCCACGGCTACACCGCGAAGGCCGGCTGGGACGACGACACCGGCTTCGGCAGCCTGGATTTCGCGAAGGTCAGCGCGAGCTCCGTCAAGTAACACGGCACGGCCCGACGAGGCGCGGCAAGCTCGCCGCGCCTCTCGTTGCAAAGTCGGGCTCACGTGATGGCACGGCTTACCGGGGCTGGCCTCCCCCTCATTCCGCACCTCGATTTTTCCGCGAAACACGATCGCACCCGCCTCCGTCGGCTAAAATCCCCGCGCCTGCAAAGCGCAGGCGAACGCGGGGCCGACGACGGCTGCATCGCGCCATCCAGCGCGGCACGGCCGCCGATCGGAGCAGACATAAGCAAAGACTCCGCAAACTCACAACGCGGATCCAAGGTAGCAGTATGGCTAAGGTGCTGTTGCTCGACGACGAGGTCGAGTTGCGCGAGGAAATCGCCGCGTTCCTGGAAAGACGCGGCTGGACGGTCGATCAGGCCGGCACGGTCGCGGAGTTCCAGGAACGGGCGTCGGATCTCGCCTTTGCGATCATCGACGTGATGCTGCCGGACGGGAGCGGCTTCGATGCGGCCGTGTGGCTCAGGGCCCGGCATCGCGACTGCGGCATCGTCATGCTGACCGCCCGCGGGGACACGCAGGACAAGATCGACGGCCTGATCGGCGGAGCCGATCACTATCTCGTCAAGCCGGTGAAACTGCTCGAGCTCGACGCCATTCTCCAGGCACTCGGCCGCCGGGTGGCAAACGACTGGCGGCTCGACTGCCAGGCGCGCGTGCTGTCCGCGCCGGTCGGCGGCCGGCTCGAACTGTCGGCCAGCGAGATCGCCCTCCTCGCCCTGCTGGCGCGGCATCCCGCCAAGGCTGTGAGCCGGCGGCAGATCGCCGAGGATTTCGGTTTCGACTGGATCGACTACGACGAGCGCAGGCTGGAGACGATGGTCAGCCGTCTGCGGCAGCGCTGGCGAAGCGAGACGGGTTCGGAACTACCGCTGAAGACCGTCCATCGCACCGGTTACACGTTCGCCGCGCCGCTGATGCTCGCCTGACCGGCAATGGCCGCCCTGTCGGCGTTCGCGGGCAAAAAGACCGTAGCCCGGCAGCCGTGCCCCGCCTCGCTGACCAGGTTCAACGTGCCGCCCTGCATCTCGACCATGCGGCGCGCCAGCGGGAGGCCGAGGCCCGTTCCCGGCTTGCGGCCCACGTTGCGGCCGCGGAAGAAACGATCGAACACGTATGGCAGGTCCGCCGGCGCAATGCCGGGGCCGTCGTCCTCGACTTCCAGCTCCACGCCGCCCGGCACACGCCGGCCGCGCAGCACGATCCGGGTGCCGCCGGGGGTGTATTTGACGGCATTGTCGGCGAGCGTGCGCAGCACGAGGCGCGTGAGGCTGCCGTCACACACGAAGGCGTCCGGCAGGTCTTTCGCGTCGATTTCAAGGCGGTGGCCGTCGGACAGCGCCCCCGCGGCGGTCGCCGCATCGTCGAGCAGCGCCGCCAGCCGGGTGTCGCCGATGCGGGTTCCGCGTCGCAGCAGCTCGAACCCGTCCTCGTGCAGCGAGTCATTGATCAGCACCGTCAAGCGCTGCGTCGCGCGCAGGATCTTCTGGTAGCGCGACGAGGTCAGCGGATCGGAACCGGAGTCGTCGAGGTCAAGATTCTGGGCGGTGGCATCGATGACGGCCAGCGGCGTCCGCAGTTCATGCGAGACGGTTGCCAGAAGCTGGCGCTGCTCATCCTGTGCGCGCTTTTCCATCGCCAGCGACGCTTCCACTTGTTCCATCGCCTCCCGAAGCGCCTGGGTGCGCAGCGCGACCTTTGCCTCCAGATCGCGCTCGGCCTGACGCGCGACACGCAATGCGTCGGCCTGTGCCGCTTCCATCGCATTGCGCATCGCGTTGTAGCGCGAGCTGATCGCCGAATTCATGATCAGCATGAACGCGAGCATCCCCAGATATCCGGCGTTGTCGGCGAGCAAGCCCGGCGGGATCCAGCCAATGTTGCGCGCGACACGCAGTGCACTGCCGCCGAGCAACAGCAGCAGCACGAGCACGACCACGCGCGCATGCCGGTGGCCGCGGGCGGTGAGCCAGAGCGAAACGCCCATCGTGACGAGAATGACCGCGATCTGCCAGAACAGGTAGAGCGGGCGCACCCACCAGACATTGACGACCAGCATCAGCGGCGCGGCAGCCAGCGCCACGACGATCGTCAGTGCGGAAAAAGCGACCGTCGGACGCCGCCAGCGCCCGTTGAACAGGCCGAGGTAGTGCGCGGTGAACAGCGTGCCGGCGGGCGTGCCGAGCAGCCAGCTGAGCAGGTAGACCGCATTGCTCGCGGCCGGAAAGCCCGGCAGCAGGTATTGATAGATGTAGCCTTCGGCGCCGAGCGCGGTGAGCAGGTTCACGACGACGCTCAGCCCGTAGAGCCCGAACGACGCATCGCGCGTCACCCGGAACAGCCACAGGCTCGAGACGAGCAGTACGAGATGCGCGGCGTCCAGCAAGCCGAACAGCAGGGATTCCTTGCTCGTGGCGGAGATGAACGCGTCGGGCGACCACAGCGCCATCGAGAAACTCATGGTGCTGGTGCTGCGGATCCGGAGATAGAGCGTGACCGGTTGGCCCGCCGGAAGGTCCAGGCGAAACACGGGGTTACGGTACGCGATGTCGCGTTGTTCCACCGGCTTGCGATCGCCGGCGACGTGGCGCTGGTACCCGCCGTCCGGCTGCGGCACGTACAGCGTGACGTCGTTCAGCAGCGACGACCGCAATTCCAGGAGCCACATCGGCGGTGCGCTCGCCGGGCGGGTCACGGTCAGGCGCAGCCACGCCGCGCCGTTGACATAGCCGAGCGCGGGCTCCGCCGTCTGGCCGACGAACGCACGCGCGATCTCGGGCTGCGACATGCGTTCGACCGTGAGCGTGTCGCCCGGATCGCGCAACAGGTCCCAGCCGTTCCGGATGCCGACCTGCCCGCCGTCCGGCAGCGTAATCGGCGTTGCCGCGAAGGCCCCCGAGGCCCAGGTAATCAAGATGAGGAGGATGAGCCGGAACATCACGCGATTCGTACGGGTGTCTGCGATCGGGCGACACTATAACCGAACCCGCGACGCCCGCCGGCACCCCGATGCCGCGCGCGCCCCGGATGTCAGAACTTGTCAGTTTTCGCTGCGCACGCTCATTTAAGATGCACGCCAATCAAGGAGGCACGGGCGCGGTTCGCCGACGGCGAATGCCCGAAGCCCTTGACCAGCGGCGCCACCCTTGCCTACGCCCCGCACGACAACGGCGCATCGACGCCGAAAACAACGATACGGCCGGGCTGGCGGCGGCATTCTGACGAGCCATTACAACAAATCAGGCACGAGGCGCTCGTTGGACAGCAATGCCGTCGCCGCCGACGGAGGTCGGCAGGATTTGGCGGGCTTTTGTGGTGTTGCGCGCGAAGATGGCGGCCTGCGGCTCGTCCTTCTCCAGCCTCGCCTGGCCCAATGGGGCCGGGCGAGGCCGGAAGCGCGTTGCCGTGCTTCAGCACCGGCCGGGGCCGGTCGCGCGTCTGCTTGAATTCGGGCAGCCTGCAGGTCAACCCGCGACACGCGCCAATCGACTGCGAATGATCTCCGTCGCTTCGCTGACGATGCGATCGACGAGTTCCTTGACGGTCGGGACATCGCGGATCAGGCCAACGACCAGGCCGCACGACCATGCACCCGCGTCGAGCGCGCCCTCCTTCATGATGCGTGGATACACACCGGCGACCTCTTCGACGATATCGTCGAACCGGATACTGGCGCCGAGCCTGCTTTCCTTTTCGAGGATGCGATCGACCGCGGCATTGCGCAGCACGCGCTCGGTATTGCGCAACGGACGCATGACCAGGCGCGTGTCCAGTTCGGTCGCCGCGACCAGCGCCTGCTTTACGTTCTCGTGCACCGGCGCCTCACGGGTGGCGATGAAGCGCGTACCCATGTTGATGCCATCCGCGCCAAGCGAAAGCGCCGCAACCAGCGACCGCCCGTCAGCCATGCCGCCGGAGGCCACGAACGGAATCTTGAGCTCGTCGGCAGCGCGCGGCAGCAGGATGAAGTTCGGAATGTCGTCCTCGCCCGGATGGCCACCGCATTCGAATCCATCGACGCTGACCGCATCGCAGCCAATGGCCTCAGCCTTGAGCGCGTGGCGAATCGACGTGCACTTGTGGATCACCTTGATATCCGCGTCCTTGAGCGCGGCCAGGTAGGGCTGCGGGTTGTTGCCGGCCGTTTCGACGATCTTGACGCCACCTTCGACGATGGCCCGGATATAGCCCGGATAGTCGGGGGACGTGACGGTCGGCAGGAAGGTGAGGTTCACGCCGAACGGCTTGTCGGTCATCTCGCGGCAACGCCGGATTTCGGCAGCCAGATCTGCCGCCGATCGCTGGGTCAGGCCGGTAATGATGCCAAGGCCGCCTGCGTTGGAGACGGCCGCCGCCAGCTCCGCATACCCGACGTGGTGCATGCCGCCCTGGATGATCGGATATTCGATGCCGAAGAGTTCGGTGATCCTGGTTTTCATGATGTTTTCGGTTCAGGTTGAGACGAACGCGCCTTCGCATGCCGGGAACGCGCTGCGACCACGACGCGTGTCACTGCACGGCTGAATCGCCGGTGCGAAGCCGATGGAAATCCACGCGGCCAGGCAACGGACGCGCCGGAGATACCCGGGCGCCGGCCGCCTTCGCCTTCGCGCAGCCCTGATGGCATGCGAAACCGCCAGCCCTGCGCTTGACGATCGAGTCGCCGCCCGGCGGCCGGTGCCAGGTGGATACCGACAGTTTCCTCGCAGTTCGAATTGCCGTACATTGGCTAAACTGACACATTGCATGCGATATTCGACACATCATGCCCCGCGCCGCCATCCTTGCGTATGACGATTGCTACGCCTCCAGCGTGGGCGGGTTCGCCGACATCCTTCAGATTGCGAACGCGCATGTGCGGCGCCAGAGAGGCGATGGACATGCGCAATTCGAATGGCGGTTCGTCTCTCCGACCGGGGAGCCCGTCATGGCGAGCAACGGTCTGCAACTGAACACGGAGCCGATCCGGCCGCGCGACACGTTCGACCTGGTTTTCATTCCCAGTGCGCACTACGCGAGCGGCAAGGCCTTCGACCAGTTGCTGGCCCGACAGTCGGCCGCATGCGACTGGCTGGTTTCGCAATGGAACGCGGGGGCCCACCTGGCGGCAAACTGCACCGGCACTTTCGTACTGGCCAACACCGGCCTCCTGGACGGGCGGCCCGCGACGACCACGTGGTGGCTGGCGGACCAGTTTCGCAGCCGGTTTCCCCGGGTCGACCTTCAGCTGGAACCCGTCGTCACCGAAGCGGATCGACTGATCTGTGCGGGCGCGTCGGCGTCCTACCTGCTGCAGACGATTCATGTCATCGAACGTTTCGCCGGGGCTGTCATCGCCGCGCAGTGCGCCAAAGCGATGCTGATCGACGTCAGCCAGACGAAGCAATTACCGTATCTCCCGTTGCTGACGGACAAGACGCACGCCGATTCGCTGGTTCACCGCGCGCAGCATTGGCTGCAGAAACACATGACGAAGGACGTGAAGATGTCGGAGATGGCGCATGACCTCGGCGTGAGCGAGCGCACGATCATCCGCCGATTCCAGGCCACGCTGAATCAGCCGCCCTTGCGGTATTTGCAGAGCCTGCGCATCGAAACCGCGCGCGGTTTGCTGGAGGCCGGCGATCTCAGTCTCGAGCGGATCACGGCCCAGGTGGGGTATAGCGATACGAGTTCATTCTGCCGGCTGTTCAAGGAGAAGGTCGGGCTGAGTCCGGGTGCGTATCGGGATCGCTTTCGGCCTGCTGTGGAATCGCTATGATGGCCGACCGGTAGATTGCGGACGACAGTCCACCTGTCACGCATTCGCCGCCCCATCACCGCCGCTCCCCCACCCACGCTATTCGTTTGTAGAATCAGCGTGCTAGCCGTGCACGACACGGTAAATGACATGATCGTCAGCTGCCGCCCTGGCGAAGCCCTGCGGCCCTTCATCGCTTCGGCCCGGGCGTCGTACCCGCCGTTTCCGAGTCAGGCGCGCCAGCAAATTTTCTTCAAGCCCAGGCCCGCGAGGCCCGACAGGATCGAGCGACCCCCACACCACCCACCGGAGGGCATCATGGCGATTCACGAAGTCTTTCCCTATTTGCGCGCCAAGCGCGCGGACGACGCCATCGCGTTCTATGCGAAGGCGTTCGGCGCGCAGGAGAAATTCCGTCTCGTCGAACCGTCGGGACGCATCGGCCACGCGGAATTGCAGCTCGGGCCGTGCACGCTGATGATCTCGGACGAGTTCCCCGAATACGATATCTTCGCCCTCGATCCGGACGGCAAGGCGCCGATGTCGCTTCACCTGCATGTCGACGACGCCGACGCGACGATCGCCGCCGCGATCGCGGCCGGCGCGCAGCTGACACGCGCGATCCAGGATCAGTTCTACGGCGAGCGTTCGGGCAAGATTCGCGACCCGTTCGGTTACGATTGGCTGATCGGGCATACGATCGAAGCGGTCGAACCCGAAGAAATGCAGCGGCGTTATACGGCGCTGCTGTCCGGCGACCCGCAGAAAACCTGAACGGCGCACCGCGCGCCGGTCGAGCACCCCGACATTCGCGATGCACTATCACCCCGACGACATCCACCGGCTCTACCGGAGCGTGCCGACGCTGCTGCTGAACCGTCCCGCGCCGGCCGAACGGTTTCTCGCCGCCGCCGTCGAGACCGGCGCCGAACTCGGGCACGTGCTGCGCGACTATCCGCAGGTCCGCTACCAGCCGCTCGACTTCCACTACCTGTGCCAGCAAAGCCTGTCCGTGCTGGACGACGCACTGCTGGCCGACCTCACGCGCGACACGGATCACGGCTGGCGCGGCGCGCAATGGGCCGCGCTGTTGATCGCGTTATCGGGCGACGCGCGGCATCTGCCGCACCTCGACGCAGTCAGGGGCCATCGCGGCGTCGAGTGGACGGCCGGGCTTGCGGATGCGGCGACAGGCCCCGATGCGCGCACGTCGACATTCCGTGGCTGTCGGTCGATCATGCACCTGCGCGATCAGCTTGCCGCGTTGCCGCGTGTCTCGGTCCGGTTACGACGCTGGCTCTCGCCGGAAGCGCTCGAAGCCCGGACGATCGCCGTCCGTGCCGCGTATCGAAGCGGTGGCGTTGAAACCGCGCTGCCGGTTGCCCGCCGCTAACCTGTCCGCCGTCGATCGCTCGACAGACCATCACGTGACGGCGGCTTGAATCACCCGACGTCGCCCGCGCACGCATCGCAAACGAAGCAACGCTCTTCCCCGCGCACCGCACGCTCCTCGCCGCGATTCCACGCGATTTCGCAGAGGACCTTTCCTGTGCAACGCCTTAATCGACCGCCACACGTTCTCCAATAATGGCCGCTCGATCCGCCGGCCACCGGGCCGGGAAAACGATAAAAACTCCTATGCATTCCTACAAGATGAACCAGCACGCCAGCACTCGACTCGCGGGGACCGCCATTGCCGCCTGCCTGACCGCCCTCGCATCGGGCGGTGTACACGCACAGAGCAGCGTGACGCTGTACGGCCTGATCGACACGTCGATCACCTACGCGACCAATCAGCGCACGCACGGCGCCGGCTCGCCGGGCAGCGGCACCGTCGCGATGACGAGCGGCGCACTGAACGCGTCGCGCTGGGGGCTGCGCGGCCGCGAGGATCTGGGTGGCGGGACGGCCGCGGTCTTCACGCTCGAGAACGGCTTCTCGGGCACCACCGGCGCGCTGTCGCAGAAAGGCGTCGACCTGTTCGGCCGCCAGGCATGGATCGGCCTGAGCTCGAAAACGGCCGGCACGCTCACGTTCGGCCGCCAGTACGACCTGATCCTCGATTTCGTGACGCCGCTCGGCGCGTCCGGCCCCGGCTGGGGCGGCAACCTCGCCGTTCACCCGTACGACAACGACGATTCGAACCGCAACCTTCGCATCAACCACGCGGTGAAGTACACGAGCCCGACGTACCGCGGGCTGACGTTCGGCGCAATGGTCGGGTTCTCGAATACGGCCGGCCAGTTCGCCAACAACGCGGCGTGGAGCGCGGGCGTGTCGTATGCGAACGGGCCGCTGAAGCTCGGCGCCGGCTACCTGAAGATCAGCCGCGACCGCAATGCGCCGAACCCGAATGGCGCGCTCAGCACGGTCGACGGCTCGGCGACGATCACCGGCGGCAACCAGCAGATCTGGGCCGTGGCTGGCCGCTATGCATTCGGGCCGCATTCGGTCGGCGCCGCGTGGTCGCACTCGACCACCGACGGCGTGACGGGCGTGCTTCAGGGCGGCGGCATCGCGCCGCTGAAGGGCGAATCGCTCGTGTTCGACAATTTCTCGATCGACGGGCGCTACGTCGTCACGCGGGCGTTGAGCCTCTCGGCCGCCTACACGTACACGATGGGCCGCTTCGACACGCGCACCGGCCAGACGCGCCCGAAATGGAATCAGGTCGTGGCGCAAGCCGACTATGCGCTGTCGAAGCGCACCGATGCGTATCTCGAAGGCGTCTACCAGAGCGTGAGCGGCGGCAACGGCAATCCCGCGTTCAACGCAACCGTCTGGACGCTGACGCCGTCGGCGAACAGCAACCAGGTCGTCGTCGCACTGGGGCTGCGGCACAAGTTCTGACGACGCCACACGGCACCGCGCAGCGCGGCGCAACGTTGCTGCGCCGATCGTGCAAGGCTAGCGTTCCAGCACAGTCCGATCGTCATGCCTCGAGCCGGAAAGGCCGCGCCCTGCGCGGCCTTTTTCACTGTGGTTGCGCCCGCACGGAGGCAAGAATGCCGCCCGCTCTGTCGCGTCGGCGCAAAAAAATGCGGAGAAACTGGTCACGCTGTGACATTTTTCCTAATCTGTTTGCAGCGACGCCGAGATTGGGCGTTCCGGTCGCGACACTCTTTCATATGGCGCACCACCGGCTTACGAACACGATTCACGTCGTAAGTGCCGGACCTTTCGCGCCATTGCGGCCGGATACGGGCGTGGCGATCGCACGCCCCACGCGTTCAACGCAGTCAACCGCTGGAGACGAACGATGAGCAAAACGAACCGATTTGCGGTCCTGGCAACCGTGGTACTGCTGGCCGGTTGCCACCACGCGGCCAAGACGCCCGAGAATGCCGGCATGGCGCCGACGCCCTCGAGCGAAGCCGTCGCAACGGTGACGGCCGACGAGCTCAATAATCCGAACAGCCCGCTCGCGAAGCGCAGCATCTACTTCGATTTCGACCAGTATTCCGTCAAGCCCGAATACGAGTCGCTGCTGCAGGCACACGCCGACTACCTGCGCAGCCATCCGTCGCGGCACGTGCTGATCCAGGGCAACACCGACGAACGCGGCACGTCCGAATACAACCTCGCGCTCGGCCAACGCCGCTCGCAGGCCGTGATGAGCGGGCTCGAAACGCTCGGTGTGCCGGCCACGCAACTCGAGGCGGTCAGCCTCGGCAAGGAAAAACCGGTTGCGCTCGGCCACGACGAGGATTCGTGGGCGCAGAACCGCCGCGCCGATCTCGTCTATCGTTGATCGCGGGCCGCCGCGACGGCAGCCTCCGCTTCAGGAACAGCATCCCGGCCCGCTGGCCGCGCAGGCGGCCACGCGGCGCCCGCACTGCAGGCGCGCGATCGACGCGGGCGCCCGATCGCGCACCGCGTCACGTTCAACGCCGGCGTTCGAGCCGCCGATGCAGCCAATACGACAGCACGGCCGACGTCACGATCGCATCGAGCGTGGCGATCGCGTTGATGTCGCCGACCTTGTCGGATTTCAGCAGGTAGGCCACGAGTTCGACGAAGCCGATCATCGCGCCTGCCCCGACGACCATCCCCAGCAGCACGAACCAGCGCCGCCGGATCCGCGTGCCGATTGCGCCCATGATGCCGCCCGCCACGGCCGCCGGCACGAAATAGCCGAACAGGAACGACGCGAAGAAGATCAGCGGCACCATGCCGGCGCTGACTTTCAGTACCTCCCACGACGGACCGTCGATCAACGACCACGCGATCAGCATCACGGCCGGCCAGGCGAGCGATGCGACCAGCGGGCCGCCGACGGCAAACGACATGCAGCCGAACACGACGGGATTGGACAGACGCGACGGCGGACGTTCTGCGGTAGCACTCATGTTTTTTGTAATCGGAATGGCGGCCGCCGGAGTGTACCAAGGCACGGCAAGATGCTTCCGGTCTGCCCCCGTCACAGGCCACGATCCGCAAAAAACATGGAATAAACCGCCCGCCCGAAACGTTTCATGTTCCGTCAGCACGCAGACGCGTGGTTCACGCGAACCGGCCTTTCCCTCGGCCTGCGCGTGGCAAGGAGGCGGACATGAAATCGTCAAGGTTGGCCGCGGCGCTGATCGCCGCGCTGGTGCTCGTGCTGTCGGCGGGATGTATGTCGTCGGGTAGTGGCCCTGCGCAGGGACCGGGCATGAGCCGGTATGGCGGTGGTAGCTCGGGAGGCAGCGGAAGCGGAGGGAGTGGCAGCGGCTACTGAAGAACCGCCGCGAAAAAACGGGCGACGCGTCGCGCGCGAGCACCGGAAACCGGTTGAATCGCGCGCGACGCCACGCCCTGCGGCACGACTTAACGCATGGCCTTCACGTCGGCCGGCGTGACGCTCGCGGGCTGGCCGCCCCACGTCGCACGCAGGTAGTTCGCGAGCTGTGCGAGTTCATCGTCGCTCAGCGTGTGCGCGAAACCGGGCATCGGCTGCAGGTTCTCGAACCCGGCGAACTTCTGCTCGCCGATGCCGTCGAGCATCGCGACCAGCAGGTTGCGCGAGTCGCCCTGACGCACCGTCGAATTGCCGTTCATCGGCACCGCCACGTGCGGCTTGCCTTCACCGTTGAAGCCGTGACAGCCGGCGCAGACCGCGAGATACACCGAGCGGCCGGCCGCGAGCTGCGCGGCGTCGGCCGACACCGGCTTCACCGGTTGCGGCGCGGGCGGCGTATCGCCCAGCAGGTACACGGACAGCGCGCGCAGGTCGTCCTTCGTCATGTACTGCGTGCTCAGGTGCACGACCGGGTACATTTCGCCGAACGCCGAGCCTTGCGGCGCGATGCCGACGCCGAAGAACGTCTGCAGGTCGGCGCCCGTCCAGCCGCGCGCGGCCAGGCCGGCCGGCGTGATGTCGGGCGCGGCCACGCGGCCGAGCGCGGCGCCGGCGAACGGCTTCGCGCTGTCGAGCTGGCCCGTGAACGCACGCGGCGTATGGCATTCCGCGCAGTGGCCGAGCGCACCCGCCAGATAGCGGCCGCGCTGCCAGTCGGCGGACTGGCCGGCCGATGCATCGGGCAGGCTGTCCTTCAGGAACACCATGTCCCAGAAGACCATTCCGAAACGCAGGTTGTACGGGAACTTCAGCTCGTGCTCGCGGTTTTCCAGGGCGACCGGCTTGACGGTCTTCAGGTACGCGTACATCGCGTCGGAATCGGCGCGCGTGAGCTGACGGTACGACGTGTACGGCATCGACGGATACAGGCGCTTGCCCGGCGCCTTGCCGTCATGCAGCGCGGCATAGAAGTCGTCCGCGCTCCAGCTGCCGATCCCGTGATCCTTGTCGGGCGTGATGTTCGAGCCGTAGAACGTGCCGAACGGCGATTCGAGCGGCGCGCCGCCGGCGAACGGTGCGCCGTCCTTCGCGGTGTGGCATGCCGCGCAGTCGGCGGCCTTGACGAGATAGCGGCCGCGCGCGATCTGGTCGGCGCCCGGCGCGCCGGAAGCCGCGTTCGAGGCCGGTGCGTCATGGCCGCCGCACGCAGCGAGCAGCAGCGCGCAGGCCGCGGCGAGCGCGGGGAAGCCCGCAGCCCGCGCGACACGATGAGCGAATGTGCGTTTCATGCGGCGTCCTTCACGAGTCCCGGCGTCGTCAGCACCACGTCCTTGACGGCTTCGTAGTAGCGGACATAGCCCGTGCAGCGGCAGAGGTGCGCGTCGAGCGCCTCGGTGATCGTGCGCTCGACGTCGGCCTTCGCAATCGGCTCGCGCTTCAGGCGTTCGATCAGCACGGTCGCCGCGTTGACGAAGCCCGGCGTGCAGTAGCCGCACTGGAAGCTGAAGTGCTCGAGGAACTTCTGCTGGATCGGCGACAGCTCGACCACTTCGCCCGCTTCGTTGCGCTTCGCATGGCCTTCGATCGTGCGGATCGAGCGGCCGTGGAAGAAGTGCGCGCCGGTGATGCAGGTGCGCATTTCCTCGCTCGTGCCGTCCGGCTTGTCGACGATCACGACGCACGCGTGGCAGATGCCCTGCCCGCAGCCGAGCCGCGAACCGGTGAGGCCCGCGTACTCGTGCAGGAACTCGATCATCATCAGCCCTTCCGGCACCTGCATCGGGCCGACGGACTTGCCGTTGATATTGATCGACAGCGGTTTCGACTGGAACCGGACGAGCGGACGCTCGACGGCGGCCGGCGCCGAAGCCGATGCCGATGCCGGTACAGCCGGGGCCG
>NZ_JAAGPB010000157.1:0-17138 GCF_017104585.1 Burkholderia sp. Ac-20392 | reverse complement strand
CGCGGCCGTGCGCCGCCGCCCGTGGCATGCCGGCGGCCTCGTGCTGCTCGCGGCCGCGCTCGGCTACGGCGGTTACTGGTTCAAGCACCGCCCGAAGCCGCCCGAGCCCGAGACCGTCAGCTTCACCGTGAAGGCGCCGGCGATCACCACCTACGAGGTGGACGACACCGACAAGCCGAAGATCACCGTGCATCCGCTCGAAGTCGCGTTCGCCCAATCGGCCGCGCCGATCGAACAGGTCGGCAAGCCGGCCGGCGACGGCATCGAGATGACGCCCGCGCTGAAGGGCGCATGGGAGTGGGTCGACGACAAGACGCTGCGCTTCACGCCGGCGGCCGACTGGCCGGTCGGCGCGCACGTCGAGGTGCGTTTCGCGGTGCACCGCGTGTTCGCGCCGCAGGTGACGATGCACGACGACCGCTTCGCCTTCGACCTGCCCGCGTTCGCCGCGACGTTCGGCAACAATGAGTTCTACCAGAACCCCGACAATCCGGCGGAGAAGCAGGCGCTGCTGCAGTTGCGCTTCAACTATCCGGTCGATCCGGCCGAGTTCGAGAAGCGCATCGGCCTCGTGCTGGTCGGCCGCGACGGCAAGAGTTCGACGCCGCTGCGCTACACGGTCAACTACGACAAGATGAAGACGAGCGCGTGGGTCTACTCGCAGCCGCTCGAGATTCCGCGCGATCCGCTGGTGGCACGGCTCGACGTCGACAAGGGCGTGAAGAGTTCGCGCGGCGGCAACGGCACGCCGGACGTGCTGCATGCGTCGGTCAACGTGCCGGGGCTCTACAGCCTGTCGATCGACAACATCGCGCCGACGCTCGTCGACAACGAGCGCTACGAACCCGAGCAGGTGCTCGTCGCGGAAGCGTCGGACGGCGTGCGCAGCGCCGACCTGGCCGCGCGCGCCAAGGCGTGGGTGCTGCCGAAGCGCAAGCCGGGCGTCGATCAGTCGGACGACGATCCGCCGTACGAATGGAACGTGGCCGACATCAGCGATGCGGTGCTGAAGCAGTCGAAGCCGCTGCCGCTCGACGCGGTGCCGACCGAGAACGACTACGCGACGCTGCAAAGCTTCAAGTATCACGCGACGCCGGGCGATCGCATCGTCGTGCGTTTCGAGGGCGACCTGAAATCGGCGGGCGGCTACCTGCTCGCCAAGCCGGTGACGACCGCGTTCACGGTGCCCGACTATCCGAAGCTGCTGCGCTTCATGGCCGACGGTTCGCTGCTGTCGATGAGCGGCAGCAAGCGGCTGTCGGTCGTGTCGCGCAACCTGCCGGGGATGAAGGTCGAGATCGGCCGCGTGCTGCCCGACCAGCTCCAGCATCTCGTGAGCTTCAACAACGGCACCTACGCGCGGCCCGAGCTGTCGTATTCGTTCAGCGAGGATCACATCGTCGAGCGCTTCGTGCAGACGCGTGCGTTCCCGGCCGGCGATCCCGGCAAGGCGCATTACGAAGGCATCGATCTCGGCCAGTACCTGAAGGGCGGCAAACGCGGCGTGTTCCTGCTGCACCTGACGAAGTACGACCCGGCGGCCGAGAAGAAGAAAGCTGACGATGCGAAGGATGGCGATGCATCGTCCGGCGACGGCAGCCAGGATCAGTCCGATAACGCCGATTCGGGCGACAGCAGCGGAAACGGCAACGGCGACGACAGCGACAACGCGCTCGGCGACACGCGCCTGATCGTCGTGACCGATCTCGGGATGCTGGTCAAGAAGGCGCTCGACGGCAGCCAGGACGTGTTCGTCCAGTCGATCCGCAACGGCCGCCCGGTTGCGGGCGCAACCGTGTCGGTGCTCGCGGTGAACGGCCAGGTGCTGTTCACGCAGACCACGAGCGCCGACGGCATCGTGCATTTCCCCGCGTTCAAGGGGCTCGACCGCGAGAAGCGGCCGCAGCTGTATGTCGTGAAGAAGGACACCGACCTGTCGTTCCTGCCGGTGGCCGGCCGCGATCGCCAGCTCGACTTCTCGCGTTTCGACGTCGACGGCGAGCGCAATGCGACGGGCCAGGGGCAGTTGTCCGCGTACCTGTTCTCGGATCGCGGCCTGTATCGGCCCGGCGATCCGTTCCACATCGGCCTGATCGTGCGCGCCGCGAGCTGGGCGCGCAGCCCGGCCGGCGTGCCGCTGCAGGCGGAGATCGTCGATCCGCGCGGGATCACCGTCGAGCGCAAGCCGGTGACGGTCGATGCGACCGGCTTCACCGAGCTCGGCTATACGACGGCCGAAACGGCGCCAACCGGCACGTGGACCGTCAACCTGTACATCGTCAAGGACGGCCAGCCCGGCGCCGAGCCGATCGGCAGCACGACGGTGCAGGTGAAGGAGTTCCTGCCCGACCGGATGAAGGTCGACGCGAAGCTGTCGCAGCAGGTCGTCGAAGGATGGGTGAAGCCGAAGGGGCTGAAGGGCATCGTCGATGCGCAGAACCTGTTCGGCACGCCGGCGGAGAAGCGCCGCGTCGCGGCGACGCTGACGCTGCGCCCGGTGTGGCCGTCGTTCCGCAGCTGGCAGGGCTATCACTTCTTCGATGCGCGCCGCGCGAAGGAGGGCTATACGACGACGCTGCAGGACGGCACGACCGACGACAAGGGCCATGCCGAGTTCGATCTCGATCTCGACAAATACGCGGACGCGACCTACCAGCTCTACTTCCAGGCGAAGGCCTATGAAGCGGAAGGCGGGCGCAACGTCGCCGCGAACGCGCAGACGCTCGTATCGAACAACGACTGGCTCGTCGGCTACAAGTCGGTCGACGATCTCGGCTACGTGAAGCGCGGCAGCCCGCGCACGGTGCGGCTCGTCGCGATCGATCCGAACGCGAAGGCGATCGACGTGAAGGACCTGCGCGCACAGCTCGTCGAGGAGCGCTACGTGTCGGTGCTGACCAAGCAGGATTCCGGCGCGTACAAATACGATTCGCGGCTGAAGGAAGTGCCGGTCGACGAGAAGCCGCTGGCGATTCCGGCGGCCGGGCTCGACTTTGCGCTGCGTACCGACAAGCCGGGCAGCTACGCGCTCGTGATCCGCAACGCGGCCGGCGCTGCAGTGAACCGGATCGAGTATTCGGTCACGGGCGACGCGAACGTCACGCGCTCGCTCGACCGCAACGCGGAGCTGCAGGTGACGCTCGCGAAGCATGACTACAAGCCGGGCGAGCAGGTCGAGATCGCGATCCGCGCGCCTTATGCGGGCAGCGGCCTGATCACGATCGAGCGCGACAAGGTGTACGCGCATGCGTGGTTCCATGCGGACACGACGAGTTCGATCCAGCACATCACGGTGCCGGCCGGTTTCGAAGGAAACGGCTACATCAACGTGCAGTACATCCGCGATCCGTCGTCCGACGAAATCTTCATGAGCCCGCTGAGCTACGGCGTCGTGCCGTTCTCGGTGAACCTCGACGCGCGCCGCAATGCGGTGTCCGTCGATGCGCCGGCGCTCGTGAAACCCGGCGACACGGTGAATTTCACCGTGCATTCGGCGAAGCCCGCGAAGGTCGTCGTGTTCGCGGTCGACGAGGGCATCCTGCAGGTCGCGCGCTACAAGCTCGGCGATCCGCTGAAGTTCTTCTTCCGCAAGCGGATGCTCGAAGTCGGCACGTCGCAGATCCTCGACCTGATCCTGCCG
Organism: Burkholderia sp. Ac-20392; assembly: GCF_017104585.1. NCBI lineage: Bacteria > Pseudomonadati > Pseudomonadota > Betaproteobacteria > Burkholderiales > Burkholderiaceae > Burkholderia > Burkholderia sp. Ac-20392. The sequence continues at coordinate 13,498 of NZ_JAAGPB010000157.1, read as the reverse complement.
GACTTCGAGAAGCTGATGGCGATGGCCGCGCCGGGCGGTGACGCCGACGATGCGATCGGCCGCCAGCTGAACCCGTTCAAGCGCAAGCGCGACAAGCCGGTCGTCTACTGGTCGGGGATCGTCGACGTGAACGGCGATACGCGCCTGAGCTACACCGTGCCCGACTACTTCAACGGCAAGCTGCGCGTGATGGCCGTGTCGGTATCGCCGGACCTGGTCGGTACGTTCGAAGGCGCGACGACCGTGCGCGGCGATTTCGTGCTGTCGCCGAACGTGCCGACGACGCTCGCGCCGGGAGACGAGGCCGACGTCAGCGTCGGTGTCGCGAACAACCTGACGGGTGTCGGCAACCAGCCGGTGCCGGTCGCGGTCACGCTGAAGACGGGGCCGCAGTTGCAGGTGATCGGGCCGGCCACGCAGAACGTCGCGCTCGCGCCGCAGCACGAAGGTGTCGCGATGTTCCGCGTGAAGGCGACCGATACGCTCGGTTCGGGTTCGCTGTCGTTCGGTGCACGCTATGGCGCGAAGGGGGCCCAGCAGCGGGTCGACGTATCGGTGCGGCCGGCCGCCGCATTCCGCACGCAGCTCGACATCGCGCGCCTCGATCCGGGCAAGAAGGCGAGCGTGCCGAACCTGCGCTCGATGTACGACGCATATGCGTCACGCGATGCGAGCATCTCGACCGCGCCGCTCGTGCTGTCGGAAGGGTTGTCGTCGTATCTCGTCAACTTCGAGCACTACTGCAGCGAGCAGATGGTGAGCGCGTCGGTGCCGCGCGTGTTCGCGGCGAAGTGGCTGTCGGTGCGGGCGCTGACGAGCGCGATGCATGCGACCGACGCCGGCGCCGACGCGACGAACGCGGCGGCGATCGCGCAGTTCCTCGGTGTGCTGCGCAGCCGGCAGAACGCGCAGGGCGGGTTCGGGCTGTGGAGCGCGACGCCCGACGCCGATCCGTTCGTGTCCGCGTACGCGATGCACGTGCTGCTCGACGCGCGCGAGCGCGGCATCGCGGTGCCGAAGGACATGCTCGACGCGGGCAACCAGTATCTGCAGAAGCTCGCGGCGAACGATTCGCTCGGCTCGCTCGACCTGCTGCGGCAGCGTGCGTACGCGGTGTATCTGCTGACGCGCCAGGGCAACGTGACGACCAACAGCCTCGCGGCCGTGCAGAAGCGGCTGCAGGATGCGTATCCGAACGACTGGAAGAACGATCTCGCGGCCGCGTGGCTCGCCACGTCGTACCAGCTGTTGAAGCAGGACAAGGAGGCCGCGGCGCTGATCGCGGGCCCGCAGGCGCTGCTCGAGCGCAAGCGTGCATCCGACGGCGGCTACGTGACGGGCTACTACCTCGATCCGCTGACGCGCGACGCGAGCGTGCTGTACCTGATCGCGAAGCACTTCCCGGAGCGCGTGCGCAAGCTGTCGCCGCGCGCGATGGACAACCTCGCCGCGCCGCTCGTCGACAACCGCTACAACACGCTGTCGTCGGCGATGACGATCCTCGCGCTCGATGCGTATGCGGCGTCGAGCGCGGGCCAGCTCGACCAGCTCGCGATCGACGAGGTGCGCGCGGGCGCCGCGCCGAAGGACGTGTCGTCGATCCAGGCGAACCTCGTGCGCTCGGGCACGTGGTCGGCCGGTGCATCGCGCGTCGATTTCGTGAACGGCAGCTCGTTGCCCGCATGGTGGATCACGAGCCAGTCGGGCTACGACCGCGGCACGTCGACGAAGGCGATCAAGGACGGGCTGGAGATCGTGCGCGACTACACCGACACGGACGGCAAGCCGCTCGACAAGATCACGGTCGGCCAGGAGATCGACGTGCACCTGAAGATCCGTGCGACGGGCTCGGCGAGCGTCGGCAACATCGCGATCGTCGACCTGTTGCCGGGCGGCTTCGATCCGGTGATCGCGCCGCCGCCCGTCACCGACGCGCAGGATGGCGACAGCAATGGCGACGGCGGCGCGTCGGCGCCGGTGGCCGATGCCCCGTGGCGTTCGCCGATCGGCGTGAAGGGTTCCACATGGCAGCCGCAGTTCGCGGACGTGCGAGAGGATCGCGTGGTGATCTACGGCACCGCGACGACCGACGTGCGCGAGTTCGTCTACCGGATCAAGGCGAGCAACGCGGGCCGCTTCATCGCGCCGCCGGCATACGGCGAGTCGATGTACGACCGCCGCTTGCAGGCCCAGGCGCCTGGCGGGGCGACACTGACGGTGGAGCGCGTGCGATGACGATGAGGCTGCAACGTCGTGACCGGCCGCGCCGGGTGCGAGGAGCGCCCGCGCGTGGCTGACGACGTTTCGGTGCGCCGGCGCGTGCTGCACGGCGCCGGCCGCTGGTTGCATCGCTGGCAGAACTGGATCGCCGGCGCGCTGCTCGTGTTCGGCGCGCTGGCCGCGTGCCGGCTGTGGCCGCATCCGCCGCTGCGCGACTGGAAGCCGTCGTCGGTCGCGGTGACGGACGCGCAGGGCCGGTTGCTGCGCCTGACGCTTGCAAAGGACGACCGCTACCGGCTTTGGGTGCCGCTCGACCGGATGTCGCCGCAGCTCGTCGAAGCCGTGATGCTGCACGAGGACCGCTGGTTCTGGTGGCATCCGGGCTTCAACCCGTACGGGCTCGCACGCGGCGCATGGATCACGTATGTGCGCGGCGGCAATCCGCAGGGCGGCTCGACGCTGACGATGCAGCTCGCCCGCTCGCTGTGGCGGCTGAACACGCGCACGCCGGCCGGCAAGCTCGAGCAGGTCGCGCGCGCGATGCAGCTCGAACTCTTCTATTCGAAGCGGCAGATCCTCGAAGCGTATCTGAACGATGCGCCGTACGGCCGCAACGTCGAAGGCGCGGGCACCGCGAGCGTCGTCTATTTCGACCGGATGCCCGACGCGCTGACGCTGCCGGAGGCGCTCGCGCTCGCGGTGATTCCGCAGGACCCGGCGCGACGCGTGCGCGGCGGGCAGGATGAAATCAACCGCGCGCTGGCCGCGTCGCGCAACCGGCTGTATGCGCGCTGGCTGACGAAGCATCCGGGCGATGCATCGTTCAAGCCGCTGTTCGCATTGCCGCTTGCGATGCGGCCATTGTCGGCACTGCCGTTCGATGCGCCGCACGCGGTCGACCAGGCACTTGCCGCGCGCAGCGCGTGGCTTACGACCTCGAGCGCGGCGGCACACGACAGCGACGCCGACGCACGGCTCGTGACGACGCTGGATCTCGACTTGCAGCACACGCTCGAACGGCAGATCGCACGCTATGTCGCGCGCAACGATACGCGCGGTGTGCGCAATGCGGCGGCGATCCTCGTCGATACGCGCGACATGGGCGTGAAGGCGCTCGTCGGCTCCGCGAATTTCTTCGACCGCACGATCGACGGGCAGGTGAACGGCACGCTCGCGCGGCGGTCACCCGGCTCGACGCTCAAACCGTTCATCTATGCGCTCGGCTTCGACCAGGGCGTGCTGCATCCGCAGACCGTGCTGCGCGACGTGCCGACCGCGTTCGGCCCCTATGCGCCGGAGAATTTCGACGGTCATTTCCTCGGGCCGATCACCGCGACCGATGCGCTGAACCGCAGTCGCAACGTGCCGGCCGTGTGGGTCGCATCGCAGCTCAAGTCGCCGGATCTGTACCGGTTCCTGCAGGAAGCCGGCGTGCGCCGGCTCGCGAGCGCGCAGCACTACGGGCTCGCGCTCGTGCTCGGCGGCGGCGAAGTGACGATGCAGGATCTCGCGGCGCTGTACGCGATGCTCGCGAATCGCGGCGAGTTTCGGCCGCTGCGGCTGCGCGCGGACGAACCGGCGCTGCCTGGCCGGCGTCTGCTCAGTGCCGAGGCGAGCTACATGACGATGGACATGCTGCGTCAGCATCTGCGGCCCGACGAGACGAGCGGCGCGCAACCATCGAGCGTACCGGTCTACTGGAAGACCGGCACGTCATGGTCGTTCCGCGATGCGTGGACGGCCGGCGTGTTCGGCCCGTATGTGCTGGTCGTGTGGGTCGGCAATTTCGACAACTCGACCAATACGGCGTTCGTCGGCGTCGATGCGGCCGCGCCGCTGTTCTTTCAGGTCGTCGATGCGCTGAATGCCGAGCGCACGCTCGTCGAGCCGCCGCGTGCGATGCCGCCGAAGCTGAAGCGCGTGCGGATCTGCCTCGCGAGCGGCGACTTGCCGAACGAGTGGTGCCCGCAGCAGGGCTGGACGTGGTTCATTCCGGGCACGTCGCCGATCCGCGTGAGCACCGTGCACCGGCCGGTCGTGATCGACGATGCGACCGGGAAGGCCGCGTGCCCGCCGTACGACGGCAAGCGCACGCATACGGAGATCTTCGAGTTCTGGCCGTCGGATCTGCAACAGGTGTTCGTGCAGGCCGGCATTCCGCGCCGGCGGCCGCCGCAGAACGCGGAGTGTCGCGACGCGGGGCAGGTCGAAGGCGATCCGCCGCGCATCACGTCGCCGCTGCGCGGCAGCACGTATGCGATGCGCGTGAAGAGTACGGAGGAGACGCGCATCGCGTTCAACGCGACGGCCGATGCGAGCGCGCATGCGCTGTACTGGTTCGTCAACGATGCGTTTGTCGGGCGCAGCGCGCCGGGCGATGCGCTGTTCTGGCAGCCGCGGACGGCCGGCAGTTATACGGTGCGGGTGGTCGACGATCACGGGCGCAGCGATCAGCGGCCGTTGGGGGTCGGGCTGGAGCAGTAGGCGCCGTATCTGTATCCGTATCGCGCGTTCGCGGTCAGCGTGCCGCGATCTGCGCGTTGTCGCGGCGAAGACTCGTGTGAGTGAGCATCAGCAGGTTGACGACGACGACGGTGATCGTCGCGACGATCATCCAGTTCACGCCGCCGTGGGTCACCAATACGCCTGCTACATACGGAAATCCGAACAGACCCGTGAAGTAGGCGATCGTGAAGACTTGCGAGCTCGCCGATGCGGACAAGCCGTTTTCGCTGGCGAGATTGACCGCCATACCGTTCAAGGTGGAGTAGCTGAGTCCGTAGCCGACCGCGAAGATGAACGAGCCGATCACGTACAGGATTTCACTGCCCGGATTGGACACGAAGAGGATCAGCGCCAGGAGCGTCAGCGCGAACAGCGTGAACGCGAGCTTTCGGACTGGCAATCGGCTGATCGTCTGCGCCAGCGTGAATCGGCAGAAGACGGTCGTTAACGTGAAAGTCACGAAGAAGAGATCGGGCGACAGGTGTCGCGACTCCGCATAGATCGCCTGAAAATTCGATAACGCGGAAAAGATGCAAGCGGCGAGTCCGATCATGATGATCGGCAGCCGGGTGACATGGCGCAGGATCTCGGCAACCCGCGCGGCTGTCAGGCCGGTTGCATCCGCCTGCGGATGGGGTGTGCGTTCCGTTCGTTGTCGGACAATCGAAAATGCGATGGCTGCAATCACGCAGAGACATGCCAGGCCTGCGTAGACGATGGTGTACGACCCGAAGCGACGGGAGATGAAATGGCCGATCGGAGACGCGAGACCCAGCCCGACCATCTGACCGCCCGAGAGCAAGGTCAGGTATTTGATCCGCGCCGAGGGCCTGAGGTGATGAATGATCTGAAGCGGCGCGAGTATGTAAAAGGCCGACCATCCCATTCCCAGAAGCAGGCCGCCGATGAATGCGATGCTCAGATCGTGCGCTGCCAGGCTGAACGCGAGCATGGCAAGCGCCATGACGGCAGCGGCGGCCACGATGGTCGACATCAACCCGATTCGTTGTGCTACCCATCCGGCGACAAGAGAGCTGACGATCATGGTCAGAATGCCGGTCGAGATCACGGCGCCTGCCATCGACGAATCCAGGCCGCTCTGACGCAAATGCTCGGAAAGGAGAAAGCTGGCGCCGTAGGCGGCGGCAAGTGCGACGCTCGCGACGAGGAATGGAACAAACGTGGCTGCGGCGAGCGAAGACGGAAGCGGGTCAGCGGATGTGTTCATGGCGTTGGCGTCCAGTTTTTATCGCCGCCACGATGCCTTGAGCGGGCCGGATTTCTTTGATCGTCTTGTACCCACATATGGCGTGCGGAAGGCCCCTGCGGATATTCCGATCCCGAGCCTGACGGGCATTGTGTTTTAGGTAGAAGCGCGATGAAATGTACAGTGAAGCCGATTTTCTACTGCACAGTACATGTCGTTGCTGATGGGCTTCGGTTCGGAAGCGTGATGCCGACCGAGATTACGTTGGATGGTTTCGAAACGCGATCCACTACCTGCCTGAATCATTCTGATGTTGCTACCTCTCATATTTTTGCCGGCGATGCCGTGCGACGGCCGAATGTATGCCGATCAGGTCGAAGCGCTGAAGGATCTTGCGTCACCGACCGTGAGGATACTTGCGCATGCAACCTTCGCCGAGAGTGCCGAGCAGCTCCTGGCATCGACAAGCGGTGCGTTCATTCTTGTCGGTACGGCATACGGTGGATGTCTCGCGATGGAAGTGCTCGCGAGAGCGCCGGACCGCGTCCGCGGACTCTGGCTGATGAATTGCCAGCCGGGCGTTCATCCTGATCCGGACGCTGTTCGAGCCACCAGCCGGCGTATTCGCGCTGGAGAGCACGAGCGCGTCATTGCGGAGTTCGCCGCACAGGCCATCCCGGCGCACGATGGCATCTCACGGTCTGCATTCATGCAGATGGCCCGTGATGCCGGCGCAGATTTGTTTGCCCGACAGTCCGATGCCACGCTGACGCGCCCGGATCATTGGTCGACGCTGGCGTCGAGCCAGGTTCCTGCGTTGCTCATCTGGGGCGCTGCTGACCGCTTCGTCCCCGTCGACGTCGGCCGGCGCATCGCCGGCTTGATGCCGCATGCCCGATTCGAAGCGATAGAAGGGTGTGGTCATTTCCCGACCCTGGAGCGTCCGTCGCTATGCACGGCGATTGCGCGCGAGTGGTTGACGGAGTCGGTGCTGGGTTGAGTCGTGCATGGGAACGGATGACATGGCCGATTGCGTGGGATTGGATCGGCAGTCGATGCCGGCCGTCGACTTCGCGCGCAAGTGCCGCGTTCGATGCACGTCATGGACGGGGCCGCACCGACAGACACGAGCGTTGAATTTCGGTCTCGGTCGAAACAGCGGCCGACTGATCGTGGAGTAGTATTTCCCCAGGTCCAGGTTATTGCCAGGTCTCTACGGCGCACAGCCGACCCATTCGTGACGACGGCGGCGAGCTCGCTCAGGCGTTTCGAAGCTGTTTCAACGATACGTGTGGCGGCGCCGGCCGTAGCGGCGGCATTGATGGGAATGCATCATGTCAACCGAGTGGAAGCACCGCGTCAGACTGTTTGTCCAGCGTTTCTGGCAGCCGACCAGTGCGTGCATGACGTGCATGCCGGGGAGCTGGGGAAATGTCATGAGCGTTGCCCACTGGACTATCGCATTTCATACGGGGCTGCTTACCGGACTCCTTGCCGTGCTCCTGACGTTCACGCCGGCGGCGAAACTCTACGCGCATCGATACGGCAATGCGCTGGTCGTTGGCGTCCTGACAACGTTGGGCGACGCCTACTCGCACGCGAGTCACTACCGTATCCCCTATGTCGAGCACATCGTGACGGGTGCAATTTCAGGTGTCTTTACGCTGGCGGCGTCCTATCTCTTCGAAGACCGCGCGCGACGCATTCGGGCGGTGTGGGCTCGGGTTTTCGGATAGCTTGTCCGCTGATTTCCTGAACCCGCCGGGCCAGACGGAAAGAGGCTCCCCGGCGAGGCTACGCTTCATGATCGGGAGGCCGCGCATGGACAACCGGAACGAGTGGCGGTCAGGAGCGGGCATTCGACATAGCCGGATGGACCGTCGCCGATCGCCGCTCATTCGAGACCGTGCGAACCATGATCTTTCGCTCACTGTTTCGATCGCCGAGTTTGGTGCAAGCAACGGAGCAGTCAAACGCTCCGGTGCATGGAACCATCCGTTGCGAACGGTTCGATCAGCGACTGGCTGCGGCTGGTCGCAATAACAGCAGCGCACCAGCAACGCATCGCCCACCCCATCACCCATCATCCGCCTTCGCCTGCAGCCCCTTCAACCCCTGGATCACGACCAGCAGCGCGCGCCCGTGCTCGTCCGACCCGTCCCACGCGTCGACGATCGCGTCGCGCAGCAGGTCGTTGTACTGGCGGCGCGACGGCCCGGTATCGACACCATAGAAACTGCATAGCTTATTGAATGGCGCGCTGCGGCGCAGCCGATGCCCGTTCGACAGCCTCAGGCGCGATACGGTCGGCTGGCTGACCCCGGAGAGTCGCGCTATTTCGCTGGACGAGCGTGTATCTGCCATCAGGCGGCGCAACAGGTCTTGAACGGGAAAATCTTGGTCCGGGGCTTCCATGCGATGCATTATACCTATACAGTTACGGCTGTTGAATGGGCTTGCTGTCACCAGCGAGGCTGTATCCCGAGATAGTTGATGACACTGAAACACCTCCCACCCACGTTCTGCTGGACCAAGATCGGTACCGAGTCCGGCGAGGAACTGCCGACCGTCGTGCTCCGCAAGGAATGGGAGCGCCGGCTCGGGGGCGGGCGTTTTCTGTGGGGCATCAACCAGCCGCTCGGCAGCAGCGCGCAAGTCGCCGCGCATCGCACGGGCTCGCTGCTCGCACTGTTTTCGCCGGTCGCGTCGCGCCCGCGCCCGGGCGAGCGGAAAGACATGCTGCTGTGGAATGCGTGGGTCGACGCGAGCGGGCAGGTGCGGCCGTTGCCGCCGCACACGTTCATCGCCAGTCGCTCGACCTTGCCGTCGGGCCGGCGCCGCGAACAGCACTACGCGCTCGTGTGCGCGTCATCCACCGCGCTGACGGTCGGCACGCAGTTGCGCGTGTTTCCCGATCACCTGCGCAGCGTGAGCACCGGCAAGTCGCTCGGCGCCGCACAGGGGGCGGCCGTGGTCGATTGCGTCGGGCGTGCGAAGGAGCAGACGGGCAAGAGCTATCCGCTCGCGCTGTCGGTCGAGCTCGAAGCACCGTATTTCGTGCGGCTCGCGCAGCCGTGCGTGTTGAAGGCGCGTGATCTCGCAGAAGTGAACAAGGCGACGCGCGCGGGGGATTTCGATCGCTTCGTCGAGCTCGTCGCGCGCTTGCGCGGCCGTTCGCCGACGGACGACGTACGCGGCGTCACGCGTGATCTGTTCGATGTGCCGCCGATCGAAACGGCGGCCGCGTATGTTGCGCCCACGCACGTCGCGCGATTGCGCAATCGGCCGGCGGCCGAGCATCCGCGTGATCTCACCGGCGACCTGTTCGACCTGTCGCCGGGTGAGGCGGCCGCGTTCGCGGGCCTCGCGCATCGGCGCATCGGGCGCGCGTGACGAAACGCGCGCAGCAGATCGCGCAAGAATTTGTTGCAATCTCGCCATAGCGGAGCGGCGAGCGCAGAGAGACAATCGCCACGAAGCGCGCTGCGCGGCGGCCGATGCGTCGATACTCGATGGGTCGTGGTTCACGCCGCCGACATGCGCACCACGCACACTGAGCGTCGGCGTGCTTCACACTGCAACCCTGAGGGAGAAGTGTCGATGTCGACCCACATCTGTTCGCGGGAAGCCCGGGCCGCGCAGCGCTTCGTCGAAGCCACGCGCAATGTCGATCAGGCCTTTCGCGCCGTGCGCGGCGAAAGCGACGACGACATTTCGTCGGCCGAATACGCACGCGCGATGTCGCGCCTCGATCACGCACTCGACGAGCTGGCGCGTGCACAGGAATTCTTCGATCGCGTAGTCAGCGCCGACACAACCGCGCAAGACAACTGATCCCGCCGCTGCCATGTATTCGCGCGTCAGGCGACGCGCGTGCATCATCTTGCCGGGCATCGCGCCCGGCATGTCATTCACTCATCCCGTTCCGACTTCAGACCTTGCGGCCTTCGACCGGATAGCCGGGATCGGTATAGCCGTGCGTCGAGGCATGCCCGGGCGGTACGAGCGCATCGACGAACCGTTCGTCGTCCGGGCCGAGTTCGAGCTTCAGCGCATCGATGTAGCTGTCCCAGTGCGCTTCGGTGCGCGGCCCTGCAATCGTCGAGCTGACGATGCGGTTCTTCATGACCCACGCGAGCGCGAACGCAACCGACGTCGTGCCGCGCGCGGCGGCATGCGTGGCCACCTGCTGTGCGATGTGCAACGATTCGGGTCGCCATTCCGTTTGCTGGATGCGCCGGTCGCCGCGGCCCGCGCGCGAATCGGCGGGCGGCTGCGCATCCACCGCGTATTTGCCGGTCAGCACACCGCGCGCGAGCGGGCTGTACGGCACGACGCCGATCCCGTAGTGCGCGGCGGCCGGAAGCTGTTCGACTTCGGCCGTGCGATCGACGAGGTTGTACAGCGGTTCGCTCGCGACCGGGCGATCGATGCCGAGCTGGTCGGCGAGCCGCACGACCTCGGCGATGCGCCAGCCCTTGAAGTTCGACAGCCCGAAGTAGCGCACCTTGCCTTGCCGGATCAGGTCGGCGATCGCGCGCATGCCTTCGTCGAGCGGCGCATCGGTCAGCGCGCGATGGAAATAGAGGATGTCGATGTAGTCGGTGCCGAGCCGCTTCAGGCTCGCGTTGACCGATTCGACGATCCATTTGCGCGACTGGCCCTGCCGGTTCGGCCCGGCATCCGGCCCGGCCGGATAACCGAACTTCGTTGCGACGACCCAGCTGTCGCGACGCGGCGCAATCGCACGGCCGACGACTTCTTCCGAGCGGCCGGCGTGATAGACATCGGCCGTGTCGATGAAATTGATGCCCTGGTCGAAGGCCTTGTCGATGATTCGTGCGGACGTCGCTTCGTCGGTCTCGCCGCCGAACATCATTGCGCCGAGACACAGCGGCGACACCTTGAGCGCGCTGCGCCCGAGATAGCGGTAATCCATGAAGGCTCCAAGCAGGCGTGTGCCCGCCGGTTGAATGAAGGGACGCTGCGCTTACACGCCGGCTTCGTCGAACACGCGCTGTGCGATCGTCAGCGCGGAGCTTGCGGTCGGCCAGCCCGAGTAGAACGCGAGGTGCGTGATCGCTTCGACGAGCTCGTCGCGCGTGAGGCCGTTGTCGAGCGCTTTCTTCAGGTGGAACGGCAGTTCGTTGACGCGATACAGCGATACGAGGCTCGCGACCGTGACGAGGCTGCGATCGCGCGGCGACAGGCCGGGGCGCTGCCAGACGTCGCCGAACAGCACGTTGTCGGTGTAGTCGGCGAGGGCGGGGGCGATGGCGCCGAATGCTTTGCGTGCAGGGGAAGTCGGTTCGGACATCGAGGGCTCCGGGGTAGGTGGGGAACACCGTCGATGGTAGCCACCGATGCGTCTATCGATAATCCCCGGCAATCCGCATGCACTTATCGATCCGGTTCATGAATCGCGGCGCATGGGCGGCGCTTCGTCGGCTCATGCGCGATAGCGCAGCGCATCGACGATCACGGCGAGCGCGCGCGACGACTGCCGCCGGCTCGCGTAGTACAGGTGATGGCCGGGGAACGTCGGGCACCAGTCGTCGAGCACGCTGTCGAGGCGGCCGGCGGCGACATGCGGCGCCGCGAGTTCGGCGGGCACGTACGCGAGCCCGTAGCCTGCGAGCGCCGCATCGAGCGTCTCGTAGGTGCCGTTGAACGTGACCTGCCCGTCGACGCGCACTTGCAGCATGTCGTCGCCGCGCGCGAGTTCCCACGCGTACAGCGCGCCGTGCGTCGGCAGGCGCAGGTTGATGCAGTCATGCGCGACCAGATCCTGCGGCGACACGGGGTGCGCGCGTTCCGCGAAATACGCGGGCGCGCCGACGATCGCCATTTTCATGTCGGCCGAGATGCGTACGGCGATCATGTCCTTCGCCACCTGGTCGCCGAGCCGCACGCCGACGTCGAAGCGTTCCGCGACGATGTCGGACAGCCCGTAGTCGTTCACGAACTCGACCTTCAGGTCGCGGTAGTCGTGCAGGATCGGCGCAAGCTTCGGCCACAGCAGCGTGCGGATCACGAAGTCGGTCGCGTTGATGCGCACGGTGCCCGCGGGCTGGTCGCGCAGTTCCGCGAGCGCGGTCAGTTCGGCTTCGATTTCGTCGAAGCGCGGCGCGAGATTGAGCAGCAGGCGCTCGCCGGCTTCGGTCGGCGCCACGCTGCGTGTCGTGCGCGTGAGCAGCCGCACGCCGAGGCGCGTTTCGAGCGAGCGGATCGTATGGCTGAGCGCGGATTGCGAGACGCCGAGCTGCGCGGCCGCACGCGTGAAACTGCGTTCGCGCGCGACGGCGATGAAGGCGAGGAGATCCGCAAAGTTGTCGCGCGGCATGGAAGGTGTCGGATGGTCGATGCCAGCGCATCGTACCACCGGGTTTGCCGGGCCGCGTTGCGGCGCGCGTCAGCCTGCGCGCGTCATGCCCGGCGCATGGGGCGCGGGATGGTACGCATAGCCGCCGTGCTGGAACGATGTCGCGAAGAACCGCATCTGGTAGCGGATCGCATTCGACCAGTAATCCCATGTGTGGCCGCCTGGCCGCTCCGCATAGTCGTGCGGTACGCCGAGCGCGACGAGCCGTTCGTGCAGCGTGCGGTTCGAGCCGACGAACGCGTCGTCGCGGCCGCAATCGATCGTCAGGTCGAGATGCGCGCGCACGAACGCGCTGGCGCTCGCGACGATTACGTTGCGGTTCCAGAACGACGGATGGCGGCCGGGGTCGCCGAATACGTGGTCGATGCCCGGCTCGTCTCCGCAGCAGCGCGGATCGACCGCGCCGCTGATGCTGCCGACCGCGCCGAACGTGTCGGGCCGGTCGAGCGCGATGCGCAACGCGCCGAAGCCGCCCATGCTGAGCCCGGTGATCGCGCGAGCGCGTTGCGTTGCAATCGTGCGGAAGTGCAGATCGACGTAGGACACGACTTCGTCGCCGATGAAGGTTTCGTAGCGGCTGCCCGAGTCGAACGGGCTGTCGATGTACCAGCTCTCGTGGCCGCCGTCAGGCATCACGAGGATCACGTGGTAGCGGTCGGCCAGCGCGGCGATGTGCGTGTTCGACGTCCAGTCGGTATGGTCGCCGCCGGAGCCGTGCAGCAGATAGACGACCGGATAGCGGTCGCCGTCGCGGGTGCCGCGCGCATAAGCGTCGGGCAGCACGACGGTTGCCTTGAGCGTCTCGTTCATCGCGGCGCTGGGAATGGCGACGACCCGCGCGTGGAATGCGAGAGCAGGGCCCGAAATGGCGAGCAGCAGAAGCAGCCAGAAGGCGCGTGCCAGGTACATCGATCCTCGCATGTGTCGACCCCGTCCGGCGCCGGGCGCCGGGAAAACCTAGTTCGACCGACTCTAGCAACCGCGCCTTTCAACCATATTTCGGCGAATCCTACGGGTTGTCAGGCGGGCGGCGCGTGCACGATGCGCTCGAGCGCCGCGCGAAACGCATCGGGTCGCTCCGCCGGGATCAGGTGCCCGCAGCGTTCGATCGTGTCGAAGCCGGCGCAGCGCGCGAGCGCCCAGTCGGGCACGTGCCAGCCCGCGCGCGAGCGGTCGCCGGCGAC
>NZ_JAAGPB010000156.1:0-17281 GCF_017104585.1 Burkholderia sp. Ac-20392 | reverse complement strand
CCCGCGCCGAGGCCGCGCTCGAACAGGCGAAGCTGAACCTGTCCTACACGGAAGTCCGTGCCCCCGTCGACGGCAAGGTGGGCCGCCGCACCGCGCGGGTCGGCGCCTTCGTCACGCCCGGCGCGCCGCTGCTCGCGATCGTGCCGCTCGCCGACGCGTACGTGATCGCGAATTTCCAGGAGAACCAGATCGGCGCGATGCATCCGGGCGACCGCGTGCGCATCCGCATCGACAGCCTCCCGGGCGTCAGCATCGCGGGCCATGTCGCGAGCCTCGCGCCGGCCACCGGCGTGAGCTTCGCACCGATCGCACCCGACAACGCCACCGGCAATTTCACGAAGATCGTGCAGCGCGTGCCGGTCAAGATCGCCATCGACGGGCCGCGCGGGCAGGCCGCCGCGCTGAGCGTGGGGCTGTCCGTCGAAGCGAGCGTCGACACAGGCGCGCATCGCGAGACCGCGAACGAGCAGGAGGCGCAACGATGAACCCCATTCGCATCCTGCGCGCGGCGACGCTTGCGCTCATTGCCGGCGCCGCGCTGACGGCCTGCACCATGGGGCCGAACTTCGAGGCGCCGGCCAGCACGGTGCCGCCCGTGTTCGAACGCACGCAAACCCTGCAGGCCGCCAGCCAGCCCGTCGAGGCCGCCTTCAACGCCGACTGGTGGACCCTGTTCGACGACCCCGTGCTGAATACGCTCGAACAGCGCCTGGCCGATGCCAATCTCGACGTCGCGGCCGCGTCGGCACGGCTGCGGCAGAGTCGGGCCGAACGGCGCGTCGCTGGCGCGGCCGAGCTGCCGACACTCGCCGCGGCCGGTTCGTACGACCGCGAGCGCGGCAGCGAGAACGGCATCCTGTCGCTGCTCGGCGTCACGCCGAGCGCGGCACCCACGCAGTCGGCCTCGGGCGATACGCCGTTCGGCGTGGCCGCCGCGCCCGGCTCGTCGGGCTCGCCTGCCTATAACCTTTACTAGGCCGGCTTCGATGCGTCGTGGGAGCTCGACCTCTGGGGGCGCGTGCGGCGCGGCGTCGAGGCGGCCGACGCGCTGACGCAGGCCTCGTACGAAGCGCGCAACGCGGTTCTGCTGTCTGCCCGCGCGGAACTCGCACGCGACTACCTCGAACTGCGCGATGCACAGGCCCAGTTGCAGATCGCCCGGCAAAACCTCGCCATCGCGCGTGACCTGGAGAAACTCGTCCAAATTCGCCGCAAGGACGGCGTAACGACCGACCTCGACGTGGCCAATGCGGCCGCGCAGGTGGCCTCCATCGAAAGCAGGCTGCCGATGCTGGAATCGCGCCGCGAAACGCGCGCCAATGCAATCGGCGTGCTGCTCGCGCAACCGCCCGGCGCGCTGGGTCCGATCCTCGACGCATCGCGCGCGGTTCCCGGGCTCCCGGCAAGCGTGCCGATCGGCTTTCCGTCCGAACTCGCACAACGCCGGCCCGACATTCGTCAGGCCGAGGCACAGCTGCATGCGGCGACCGCCGCCATCGGCGTGGCGCAGGCCGACTTCTATCCGCGCATCACGCTGAACGGCAGTGCCGGTTTCCAGAGCCTCCAGCTCTCGAGTCTCGCCAGTTGGGCGTCGGGTCAGTTCGTGATCGGGCCGTCGATCTCGCTGCCGATCTTCGAGGGCGGGCGCCTCACCGGCATGCTGAACCTGCGCCGGGCACAGCAGCAGGAAGCCGCGATCGTCTATCAGCGCACCGTGCTCGAAGCGTGGCGCGAGGTGGACGATGCGCTGGTGGTCTATCACGCCGAACAGCAGCGCCACGATCGACTCGTCGCGATCGTGACGCTGAACCAGCGCGCGCTCGCGATTGCGCAGCAACAATACCGGTCGGGGGCGGCCGACCATCTCGACGTACTCAACGCCCAGCGGCAATTGTTCGACGCGCAAGGTCAGCGTGAGACCAGCGAGGCCGAGGCGGCGATGCATCTCGTCACGCTGTGCAAGGCGCTCGGCGGCGGCTGGGAGACGCGCTTCGCGCCCGGCGCGAACACGGGGCGCACGGATACGGCGAGGTTGCCGGCCCACGGCACGACCGCGCAGACGGGAAGCCCAAAAGGGGAAGTCGACTGATCAACGCGCGGCATCGTCTCTTCCGTCCGCCCCTCGACACCGGCACAATGCCGCTCATGCGCCAGGACAATGCCTTCGTTTATCCGTCTGCCGGCCCCGTCGGCCGCCTCGCCAACCGGCTCGTCGCGAGCCGCCCGCTGCTGCGCACGCGCCGCGCGCTGCTGTCGCGGCTGCCGTTCCTGCAGCTCGCGAGCGAGGTCGAGAACGTCGTGTACTGCACGTGGCTCGTCGATGTCGCGGCCGTCGCCCACCTGGTGCCGCGCGGCGTCACGCTCGCGAGCCGCGATGGCCGCACGCCATTCACGATCCTCACCTATGCACACCGTCATTTCGGCCCGCGTATCGCCGGCCCGCTGCGACGCGTGTTCCCGTCGCCGCTGCAAAGCAACTGGCGGCTTTACGTCGAGGTGCTGCCGGGCGGCGTGCCGGCCGATCGCACCGTGTTGTTCGTGAAGAACGTGTTCGATCATCCGCTCTACGCGCTCGGCAGCCGGCTCTTCAGCGACGCGTTGCCGTCGCATCTCGCCGAGCGCTTCACGCATGCGGTGCAGGACGGACGTTATCGAACGCTGCTGGCCGGTGGTACGGGAAGCGCGCCTGATTTCCGCTGCGCGGCGGCCGTGTCGGACGACTGCACGCTGCCCGCTGCGTTCGCGCCATTCTTCGGAGGCTGGCGCGATGCCATCGCTTACCTGTCGCTGCAACACGCGGCCGTCGCGCATGTCGCCGACTGCGACCGCCTCGCGCATGCGTCGATCGACCTGCCGATCGATATCGACGCGGTCCGGCCGCTGGAACCGGTCGAACCGGTCGGCGGCGGCGAGTTCCTCGCGCGCATCGGCGCGACCGGCGAACCGCTGTGCTTCGTCGTGCCGGATGTCGCGTTCCGGGTGTTGTCGGAGCGGGTGTTGTAGCGCTGGCGATCGCGGCGGCGCCCAATCAGAAGTACCTGATGGAGAGCGGAAAGCCGAGCTGGCGCGCGGCGCCCCGACATGCTGCCGGCATCGATGGCCGCCACCAGCATCGACATCGACTCGATACGAACAGCCAGGGGCGCCTGGTCGCCCACGACGATTCGGGCATCGCGGCGTTCGTCGCGCAGATCGCCCGCGATCCCTGACCGGCCAGGCGCGTATCGCCGGCCAGCTTCGGTGAATACCGGTGCGTTATCAGACAGGACTTGACGCACGCAGCGTGCGACGCTCCAGCATCAGTATCGACAGCATCGCGATGCATGCGGCAACCAGCATCAGCATGACCGCGTGGTAGCCCGTGACGAACCCGCCGCCGCGCGTCGTCGACACCCGGTACAACACGGTCGCGGCGGCGAGGCCCACCGATCCGCCGACGTTGTGCACCATCGTCGCCATGCCGAGCGCCGTGCCCGCCAGCGCCTCCGGTACGGCCGCCAGCGCGGCGGTCATGGACGGCCCCAGGATGCAGCCCCAGCCGAACCCCATGCAGGCGAACGCGGCCAGCACCCGCCACCACGCCGTGGTCGCACTGAAGTCCGACTGCATCAGCGCCGACACCAGCAACGCAACGAATCCGAGCGCCATGACCGGCCCCGCGCCGAAGCGGTCGCAGCCACGGCCGGCCAGCGGCGAAACCAGCGCCATGACGGCGGTGGTCGGCAGCAGAAGCCACCCCGTCGCCGCGCTATCCTGCCCGCGAAGTTCGCCCAGATACAACGGCATCAGCAGGAATGCCGCGCAATAGAAGAAGGCCAGTGCGGCGGTCGCGCACACGGCGAGCGCGAACGGCCGCTGCCGTAACAACGCGAGCCGCAGCACGGGAGCCGCAGCGCGTCGTTCGACCCAGGCCAGCGCGGCGCCCGACAGAACGGCGATAAGCAGCAGCCCCAGCGTTGCCGGCGAGGTCCAGCCCCGATCGGCGCCACGGATCACGGCGCCGAGGCCGCAGGGCAGTATCGTCAGCAACAGAACGGCGCCGGGCCAGTCGAAGCGCGCTCGCGCTGATACGACCGCCTCCTGCGTGAGCCGGCCTGCGCAGAGCATGAAGCTCACCACGATCAACGGCACGTTGACGAGGAAGATCCAGCGCCAGCCCAGCGCATCGACCAGCAATCCGCCTGCCACCGGACCGAGCGCAAGCCCGAGGCCGTTGACGCTGAACAATAGCCCGAGCGCCTTGCCACGCTCCTGCTCGGGGAACATCGCCGCGACCAGCGCAGCCGATGCGGTATAGAGCCCGGCGCAGGCCATGCCCTGCACGGTCCGCCAGATCACCAGCGTGACCAGCCCCGACGCCAGTCCGGCCCCCAGTGACGCGCCGCCGAACACCGCCATGCTCGCGAACATCACCCGGCGCCGGCCGTGGCGATCGGCCAGTTGCCCCACCGGAATGGTGCAACTCGACAGCGCCATCACGAAGGCCGTGACGGCCCATTGCACCTGGTCGATGTCGGCATGAAACGCCGAACGGATTTCGGGAATGGCGGTATTGACGATGGTGAAGTCGATGCAGCCCAGGAAACTGGCGATGGCGACGCCGGCCAATGCCACCCAGCGCGCTCGGTGCGGCGAACGATACACGGTACGGGACTCCTTTCGTAAGCATGACGACACGGGCCATACGGAAGGAGAAAATGATATTGAATACATCGAGGCGGCAATTGATAGAATCTTTATCACGATATGAGACAGGAACGATCAAATTGCCGATCCAGCCGACCGACCGCTTTCAGGGCATCCTCGCGTTCGTCCAGGCGGTGGAGTGTGGAAGTTTCAGTGTCGCCTCGCGCCAGCTGGGGCAATCGCCGTCCAGCGTCGGCAAGGCCGTGGCTCGACTGGAAGAGCGCCTGGGCGTGCGGCTGTTCAAGCGCACGACGCGGCGCATGACGCTGACCGACGAAGGCGAGGCCTATCACGAGAAATGCCTGCGTGCGCTGGCCGAACTGGATCAGGCCGAATCCGCGCTGGCCGAGCGGCACCTGACGCCGACCGGCCGAGTGCGCATCGCGTTACCGGTGCTTTATGGCCGCATTCGCGTGCTGCCCGTGCTGAACGGGCTCGCTGAACGTCACGCGGCACTCGATCTGGACATGCTGTTTTCCAACCGCACGGTCGATCTGGTCGAGCAAAACATCGATCTGGCTGTGCGTATCGGCCGGCTGGAGGACAGCACTTCGCAGGTTGCCCGCCCGTTGGGCGAACAAGCGTTGCGGCTGTGCGCCGCGCCCGGGTATCTCGATCGGTACGGTACGCCGTCGTCGCGGGAAACGCTCGGCGATCACCATTGCATCGCGCTCCTGCGCGGCGAAGCCGAGGAAGCATGGCAGTTCTCCGGCGATGCGAACCGGGGCAGGCGTCAGCCGTGGCAGGCACGCCTGCGCCTGAGCGACGTCGCGGCCGTCAAGGATGCCGTGCTGGCGGGACTCGGGCTGGCACAACTGCCCGGCTGGTTCGTCGAAGACGACATCCGCGCGGGGCGGCTCGTTGCCGTCCTGCCCGACGCGCAACCCGAGCCGCTCCCCATCCATGTGCTCTGGTCGAAGACCACGCGCATGACCGCACGGCTGCGCGTCACGATCGACGCGTTGGTGGAACACCTGTCGCCGCCGCGCGCGGCGCCCGACGCCGGCCCCGGCGGTCCGCAAGCGCCCGGGCACGGCTGACCCGAACCGGCGAACCCGGAATCGATGTGGAAGGCGTACCGCGCGGAAACGGCTACCGCCTTGCGGATGCCGGGTTCAACCGAACCCTCCTTCCTCCACGTGCACGGGGAACAACCGACGCATCCCTCCGGGTTATTCGGAGCCCGACGCATTCGCCGGAATTTCCGCCCGTGATGCGTGCGCTTGCACGGTG
This sequence comes from Burkholderia sp. Ac-20392, assembly GCF_017104585.1. Lineage (NCBI taxonomy): Bacteria > Pseudomonadati > Pseudomonadota > Betaproteobacteria > Burkholderiales > Burkholderiaceae > Burkholderia > Burkholderia sp. Ac-20392. Next base: position 11,362 of record NZ_JAAGPB010000156.1, on the reverse strand, counting down.
CGCGCGCCGGCGGCGTCGTTGAGCATCGACGACGCCATCAACGCACGGGTATAGGGATGCGACGGCGAATGCAGCACCTGCAACGTCTCGCCCTCCTCGACCACGCGCCCCGCCTTCATCACGATCACGCGATGCGCCATCGCCCGTATCACGGCCAGATCGTGCGTGATGAACAGGTAGCTGAGCCGGTATCGGGCCTGCAGGTTCGTCAGCAGCGCCAGCACCTGCTTCTGGATCGATACGTCGAGGGCGCTGGTCGGCTCGTCGAGCACGAGGAGCTCGGGCTCCACCGCCAGTGCGCGCGCAATCGCGATTCGCTGCCGCTGTCCGCCGGAAAACTCGTGCGGATAGCGCGACATCGCATCGACCGGCAGCCCGACCTCCTCCAGCAGCGCCGCAACCCGCGCGCGACGCGCGTCGCCCGCCAGCTCCGGCCGATGCAGCGCGAGCCCCTCTCCGACAATCTGCTCGATCGTCATGCGTGGCGACAGCGAGCCGAACGGATCCTGGAACACCACCTGCAGCCGCCCGTACAGCGCACGGCGCCCCGCCTTCGCGCGCAGCGTCGCGAGCGGCAGCCCGTCGATCGCGATCTCGCCGGCCGCCGGTTGCTGCAGGCCAAGCACCGCGGCCGCAAGCGTCGACTTGCCCGAGCCCGATTCGCCGACGATCCCGATCGTCTCGCCACGGCGCAAGCGCAATTGCACATCGTGCACGGCGCGGAACGCGGTTTGCCCGAACACCGCGCGCCAGCCTTTCGCATCGGTCCGGTAGTCGACCGCAAGGCCGCGCACGTCGAGGATCGCCGGTGCATCGGCCGCGACCGGTTCGATCGCACGGCGCGGCGCGCTGTCGAGCAGCCGGCGCGTATACGGGTGTCGCGGTGCATCGAACAGCGCGCCGGTTTCGTTCGTTTCGACCAGCACGCCGTGTTCCATCACCGCGACGCGCTGCGCGAAGCGCCGCACGAGGTTCAGGTCGTGCGTGATCAGCAACACGCTCATCCCGCGCGCGCCCGCTTCCTGCGCCTGCAATTCGAGCAGCAGGTCGACGATCTGCTGACGCACGGTCACGTCGAGCGCGGTGGTCGGCTCGTCGGCCAGCAGCAAGCGCGGCCGGCACGCCAGCGCCATCGCGATCATCGCGCGTTGCCGCTGCCCGCCCGACAACTGGTGCGGGAAGCTGTCGATGCGCCGCTCCGGCTCCGGAATCCCGGTGCGCCGCAGCAGCGCGATCCCGCGCTCGCGTGCTTCGCCCGGGCGCAGCCCTTCGTGCAGCCGCAGGCTCTCGGCGATCTGCTTGCCGATCGTGTACAGCGGGTTGAGCGCGGTCATCGGCTCCTGGAACACCATCGCGATATCGGCGCCGCGAATGCCACGCATCTGCCGCTCGGTCTTCGTCAGCAAGTCCTCGCCGTCGAACAGCACGCGCCCCGACAGGCTCGCCTGCCGCGCGAGCCTCAGGATCGACAACGCCGTCACGCTCTTGCCCGAGCCCGATTCGCCGACGAGCGCCACCCGCTCGCCGCTCGCGACCGACAGGCTCAGCTCGCGCACGACAGTCCGGTTACCGAACTGTGCGGAGAAGCGGTCGAGTTCCAGCAACGGGATCGTCATCATTGGCCTCCGCCGAAGGCGGACCCGCGCGTGCGCGTGTCGAGCGCGTTGCGCAGCGCATCGCCGATAAACGTCAGCAGCAGCAGCGTCACCACCAGCGCCGCGAACGCGGACACCGAGATCCACCACGCATCGAGATTGTTCTTGCCTTGCTTGAGCAGCTCGCCGAGGCTCGGCGTCGGCGGCGGTACGCCGAGGCCGAGAAAATCGAGGCTCGTCAGCGACAGGATCGCCGCGCTCATCCGGAACGGCAGGAACGTAATCACCGGCGTGAGGCTGTTCGGCAGCACGTGGCGCCACATGATCTGCGTGTTGGTCAGCCCCATCGTGCGCGCGGCCTTCACGTAGTCGAGCCCGCGGTTGCGCAGGAATTCGGCGCGCACGTAGTCGGACAGCACGAGCCAGCCGAACATCGACAGCAGGATGAACAGCAGCCATAGCGACGGCGTAAAGATCGACGCGAAGATGATCAGCAGGTACAGGTCCGGCAACGCGCTCCAGATCTCGATCAGCCTCTGGCCAACCAGGTCGGTGCGGCCGCCGTAGAAGCCCTGCACCGCGCCCGTCAGCACGCCGATCAGCATGCCTGACGCGGTCAGCGCGAACGCCATCAGCACCGACAGCCGGAACCCGTACAGCAGCCGAGCGAGCACGTCGCGCCCGAACTGGTCGGTGCCGAGCCAGTTGCTCGACGACGGCGGCGCCGGATACGGCCGCGACGCGAAATAGTCGATCGTGTCGTAGCGGTAGCGGTTCGGCGGATAGATCGCGAAATTGCCGCGCGCGTCGAGATTCGCGCGGATGGCCGGATCGAGATAATTCGTCTTCGCGGGGAAATCGCCGCCAAACCGCGTCTCGGGATAGTCCGCCACGATCGGGAACGCATAGTGTCCGTCATAACGCAGCACGAGCGGCCGGTCGTTCGACAACACGTCGGCGAACAGGCTGATCGCGAACAGCGACACGAAGATCACGAAGCTCCAGTAGCCGAGCGGCTGCGCGCGGAACCGTCGCCACGTGCGCCGCCACGGCGACGTGGAATGGCCGGCACGTCCGCGCTCAGTGGTCCAGGCGGTTGAATTGGATGCGGGGGTCGACGAGGACATAGCAGACGTCAGCGATGAGTTTGGTCAGGAGACCGATGAGGGTGAACAGGAACAGCGAACCAAGCACGACCGGATAGTCGCGGCGGATCACCGAGTCGTACGACAGTTGCCCCATGCCGTCGAGCGAGAACAGCGTCTCGATCAGCAGGTTGCCGTTCAGGAATGCGCCGACGAATGCGGCCGGCAACCCGGTGAGCAACGGGATCGCCGCGTTGCGCAGCACGTGCTTCCACAGCACGTCGCGCTCCGGCACGCCCTTCGCGCGCGCGGTCAGCACGTATTGCCGGCCGATCTCGTCGAGGAACGTGTTCTTGGTGAGGATCGTGACGATCGCGAAGTTGCCGATGACCGACGCCGTCACCGGCATCGCGATGTGCCACAGATAGTCGAGCGCCTTGCCGATCAGCGTCAGGTCGTCGAAGTTGTCGGACGTGAGCCCGCGCATCGGGAACACCTGCCAGAACGTGCCGCCGCCGAACAGCATCAGCAGCAGCACGCCGAGCACGAAGCCCGGCACCGCGTAGCCGGCCAGCACGAGCACGCTCGTCACCGTGTCGAAACGCGACCCGTTGCGCACCGCCTTCGCGATGCCGAGCGGCACCGACACCAGGTACGTGAGGATCACCGTCCACAACCCGAGCGTGATCGACACCGGCAGCTTCGAGCGGATCACGTCCCACACGCGCGCATGCACGAAGTACGACTCGCCAAGATCGAAGCGTGCGTACGTTTTCAGCATCATCCCGTAGCGCACGAGCGGCGGCTTGTCGAAGCCGAACTGCTTGCGGATCTGCTCGATCTGCTGCGCATCGATCCCCTGGCTGCCGTGATAGCCGCCACCGCCGCCGCCCGCTTCGCCGCCGTGTGCATTGCCGTGCCGCAATTGCGTGAGCACTTGTTCGACCGGGCCGCCCGGCACGAATTGCGTGACGGCGAACGTGATCGTCACGACGCCGATCAGCGTCGGGATCATCAGCAGCAATCGCCGGAATATATAGGCAATCATCGTTGCGCCCCCGTCAGGTGCCGGCAACCGGTGCAACGCCCGTCGGCCGCTTCCGGTACCAGTAGTTGATGATCCAGTCCTCGTACTGATAGGAATCCGGAATGACCGCCGGATGCCCGTAATTCGCCTTGTAGGCGATCCGCGCATTCGGCAGGTAGTACTGAGGCACGATGACGTAAAGGTTGATCAGCACGCGATCGAGCGCGCGCGTCGCGGTTTCGAGATCGTCCAGCGTATTCGCCGCGGATGCCGCGCGAATCAGCGCGTCGACCGCCTTCGAGCGCACGCCCGGATAGTTCTCGGAGCCGACCTCGGACGCCGCCGCGCTGCCGAAGCGGCGTGCGAGTTCCGCGCCCGGGATCGTGACGGGCGGATAGATGATGGTCGTCATGTCGTACTGAAATTCGTCCATGCGTCGCTGATACAGCGCGCTGTCGAGTTCGTGCAGCGTCGCGTGGATGCCGAGTGTGCCGAGCGCCTGGATGTATGGCAGGATCAGCCGGTCCATGCCCGGCTGGTCGTCGATGATCTCGATCGTCATCGGCGTGCCGTTCGCGTCGCGCAACGCACCGTCATGAAAGTGCCAGCCAGCCTGCGCGAGCAGGTCGCGCGCTTGCTTCAGGTTCGCGCGCAGCGAGTTCGGCGGCAGCGTCGACGGTTGCTGAATCATCGGGCCGAACACCTCCGGCGGCAGCGTCGAGCGGAACGGCTCGAGCAGCGCGAGTTCCTTCCCGCCCGGCATGCCGGACGCCGCGAACGGGCTCGCCTCCCAGAAGCTGTGGGTCCGGCGATACTGCCCGTAGAACATCATCCGGCTCATCCAGTCGAAGTCGAACGCCAGCGAGAGCGCATGCCGCACCCGCACGTCCTGGAACATCGGCTTGCGCATGTTCATCAGGAAGCCCTGCATCTGCGCAGGCCCATCCGGGAATTCCCCCCGCTTCAGCATCCCATTGCGAAAATTCTTGCCGACGTAGCGACGCGCCCATTGCGTCGCGCTGTACTCCATCCGCACATCCGTGTCGCCGGCCTTGAACGCCTCGAGCATCGTGTACTGGTCGAGATACAGCTTGAACGACACGCGGGCGAAGCGGTACATGCCGCGTCGCGACGGCAGGTTTGCCGCCCAGTAGCGCGGGTTGCGCACGTAGACGATCTCCTTGTCGTTCTTGCGCTGCCCGATCAGGTACGCGCCGCTCGCGATCGGCGGCACGGTCGCGATCTGGTCGAACGACGGTCGCGTGCCGTCTGCGCGCATGCCCCACTTCGGCGAGAACACGGGCAGATCGCCCGCGATCAGCGCGGCGTTGCGTTCGGGGCGCCTGAAGTCGAAGCGCACCGTCTGCGAGTCAACGACGACCGCGCGCCGGATCACCTCGAACTGCGCATTGACGAGCGGCGACGCTTGTCGGCTCGACAGCGTGTCGAACGAGTACTTGACGTCGGCCGCCGTGATCGGGTCGCCGTTCGAGAAGCGTGCGGCCTGATCGACGTGGAACGTCGCCGACAGCCCGTCGGGCGCGACCTGCACGTCGTCGGCGATCAATGCGTATTCGGAAGCGAGCTCGTCCCAGCTGCGCTGCATCAGCGTGTCGAACATCAGGTTCCTGATGTCCGGCGCGGCCGAGCCACGCAGCAGGAAAGGATTCAGCGAATCGTAGCTCTGCGCCGTGTCGTAGTTCTGAAAATCGAGTGTGCCGTCGTCCGGCGCGTCGGGGTCCGCGTACGCGAATTGGGTGAATCCCGCGGGATACTTCGGCTGGCCGAACTGCGCGATCGCCGGCGCGGCCAAAGCCCCCCCGGTCGCCATGCCGTACGCGAGCACCGCCGTGCACGCGGCACGCGCCCCGCCGGCCACGATCGCCTGCGCACGCCGCACATGCAACATCAATACTGTCATCATCGGTCTTCGTGTGGTCGCACCGGCACGTGGCCGGCACAATGTCGATTCGAAATACGGGGTGCGTGCCGGCGGTCGCGGCAACGACCAGCGGCACGCGCGGGCTTGGACCGTCAGAACCGGTAGGTCGCGCCGACTTGCGCGAAGCGGCCGATGTACGAGTACAGCGACGAGTCGTAGCCGGTCTGGTAGCTCGAGTTCATGTAGACCGGATCGAACGGAGGGGCGCGATTGAAGATGTTGTCGATGCCCGCATAGATCGTCCAATGCTTGATGCCGGTATAACTGACCATCAGGTTGAACTGGCTATACGACGCCACGCTGCCTTCCATGTTTGGATACTGGCCCGGCGACAGGATCGCCTGCGTGTACGGGCCCGTATACATCCAGGTCAGCGTCGCGTTCCACTTGCTCTGATAGTTCCAGCTCAGGCTCGTGTTGCCTTTCCAGCGCGGGAAGCTGCCGCCGAACGGCTGGTTGAGCGAGCCGTTGTTGCCCGCGAAGTCGGTGCTCACGCCGCCGACCGGCATCTTGAAGTGCCACACGTAGGCCCAGTCGCCCGACAGCGTGAACGTTCCGATCCTGGTCGGTACCGACTGGCGGAAGGTGGTTTCGAAACCATCCGTGTCCAGCGATGACAGGTTCTGGAACGGCATCAGCACGTACGCGATCGAGCCATTCGCGTTGCGCACCACTTGCGACGGATCGTTCTGGTTGACGCTCTGCTGGATGTCCGCCGTGCCGATCACATTGTCGATGTGGATCTTGTACCAGTCGAAGCCGATATCGGTATTACGGGTCGGCGACAGCTGGAAACCCACGTTGTAGTTCTTCGTGCGTTCCGGCTGCAGGTTGCGGTTGCCGGCCTGCACTTCCTCGACCAGGCCGTACGCGCCCGGGTTGTTCGGATCGTGCGGATCGACCGCGCCCTGTGCGCTGAAGCTGCGCGACGAGGTGTTCTCGATCAGCGTCGGTGCGCGGAAACCCCGGTTGTACGAACCGTACATCGTCAGCTCGCGAACGGGCTGGAAGCGCAACGCGAAACGCGGCGAGAACGCACCGCCGAAGTCGCTGTAGTGGTCGTAGCGGCCCGACTGGCTGAAGGTGAGGTTTTTCAGGATCGGAATATCGACCTGGTAGTAGATCGCCGCGACATTGCGCTGGCCGTTCGCCGACTGCAGCGCCGGCGTAATGAACGTCCCGTCCTGGTAGCCCGCGCCCGTGCCGACATATTGGCTCTGGTGCATGAACTGCGCACCGAGCCCCAGACCGACGTTGCCCGTGGGCAGTTTGAACAGCGTGGGGGTCGACAGCGTCGCGTCCAGCGCGTCCATCTTCGTGATCGCCTGCGAAGAGGTGCTGCCGTAGAGGCCCGCGAGGCCGTTCGGCGTGCTCGACGGGTTGGCGAAGTTGAACCCGCCGTTCTGCACGATGTTCTGCAGCGCGTTCGCATTGATCAGGTTCGAGAACGTGTTCGAGACCGTGTCCTGCGAATGCGTATAGGCGGCCGACCAGTCGACGTCCCCGACGTACGGCGCGATGAAGGTGCCCTTCACGCCGGTCGCGGCGCGCCAGAAGTTCGCGCTGGTCCGCACCGACTGCGCGTTCGGAAACGAGTACACGAGCTTCGACGGCACGCCAAACGGGTTGTACGGGTTGCTCGCCGGCACCACGTTCGAGATCGGGCGCAGGCCGCCGGTTGCCGGATCGAATGCTTGCGTGTTGTTGCCGAGCCCCCCGACGAAGTTGTTGGTGTTCGTCGTATTGTTGCTTTCCCACAGATCGGCGAAGGCCTGCATCGAATCGCTGATCTTGAAGTCGCCGTGCACCTTCGCGCTCAAGCGTTCAGTCCAGGGCGACAGCGAGGTCGCATAGGCGGTGTTGGTCTGGCAGATCGTGCCCGGCCCGTTGACGCGCGCGGTGGCACTGCCGGCGATCGGGGATCCGCCCCACGGACACGTGCCGAGCGGCACGCGGGCGCCGGTCGGGTCGCGCCAGTACGACGGCGACTGGTTGAAAAGCCCGCCCGGGAAATTCGAGAAATTCTGGTTCTGCGTGGTGTCGCGATCCGCAGCCGACACACCGTTGAAGCGGTAGAGACTCGCGGCCGCGGTCACGTTGAAGCGGTCCGCGTTGAGATCGCCGAAGCCGCCGAGGATGCTGAATTTGGTGGTACCCGCCCCGCCGCCGTTCTGGGTCGCACCGCCATAGCTGCCGTCGAGCTGCAGGCCCTGGAAGTTTTTCTTGGTAATGATGTTGACCACGCCCGCGATTGCGTCGGAGCCATACTGCGACACCGCGCCGGTCTTGACGATCTCGATCCGGTCGATGATGTTCAGCGGCAGCGTGTTCAGGTCGAAGAACTGGTCCGTTACGTTCGTCGCGAACGCATAGGGGGCGACGCGCTGGCCGTCTATCATGACCAGCGTGTACTTCTCGGACAGGCCGCGCAATGCAATGCCGGCGCCACCGGGAGCGAAGCTGTTCGTCGTGCCTTCCGCCCAGCTGCTCGCCGAATTCGCGGACGTGCTGCGCAGGAAGTCGGCCACACTGTTCTGGCCGCTCGCCTCGATGTCTTTCGCCGTGACGGTCTGGACCTGGTTGAAGCCGACCTTGTCCGCGCTGCGGATCAGCGAACCCGTCACTTCGAAGCGCTTGATCTGCGCAACCTTGTTCTTGTGTTGCGCCGCCGTGTCCCCGCCGGCGCCGGCCGCGGGCGCCTCCTGCGCGACCGCGTCCGCGACCGCTGCCCCCCCGGGCGACGGCTGGCTCTGCGCGAATGCCGGTGCTGCCAGCGTGGCCGTCAGCGCCATTTCCGCCCAGATCATCCTCTTGATAGCCAACGCCAAAGCTCTCTGCTTCATCTTGCCCCACTCGTTCATCAGTAAGAACCCGCCGGTTTTGCGCTGGATCGCGTGAATCCTTGCCCGCTTCCGGGCGTCTGCATACCGGTCCCCGTTATTGCCGACCTGCCACCTGCACACCTTCGAACTCACCCGCCAAGCGGCGCGTATGGCACGTACTCCACGCGTTTCCGTCTGCGTCGCTCGGTGTCGCTCGGTGTCGAACAACCGGAACGGCGGGCGTGAAGAACGTGTGTGTGTGCTTGTTCTCGTTCTTCCACCCCGATGCGGCCATCCCGGCCGCGCACCTTGCCCGTCCCCTCGACAAACAATCAGTAATCCTTATGTAATCATCCGTCAGAACGGACGCATTTTCTTGTTCTCTCAGGCGCCGGCCGGCGCACCGAACCAGACGACCACCGCTTCTTCGCTGGCCGCATTGCTCCACATCTGGACCGGAGGCGATTCGTAATGCGCGGTCTCGCCCGCTCTCAGCACGACGGTGCGGTCGTCCATCGTCAGCTCGAGCTCGCCGTTCATCACGTAGAGGAACGCCTCTCCCGCATAGGCCGCGCCTTCCGGCGCGGCCTGGCCGCCCGGGATCCGGAGCAACCGTGCATCCAGCTTCGTTCCGCTCGCCAGGTGCGAAAGCTGCGCAAACGCGCTCGCGAGCGACTCGACGCCAACGTGCTGCGGCGATTCGCATTGGCACGCCGGCGGCGCACCGGACGTCGAACCGACGAAGTGGTCGATCGTGACGCCCAGCGCCTTGGCGATCCCGACCAGCGTCGCGATCGACGGCATCGCGCGCCCGCGTTCGATCTGCGACAGGAACGGCTTCGAGATGCCGGCCGCCGCCGCGGTCACATACAGCGTGAGCTTGAGCTGCCGTCGCAGCATGCGAATCTTGTTTCCCATCGACGTGGCAACAAGCATCGATTCATCGGAAGGCGAAATCATAGTGAGGCACGAACCCGTAGTCGAAACTGCTTGATGAATACGCTCCCCCGGTCAACGTGATCGCAGCCCGCTTGCGGCGAAACTGCGCCCCGACGAAAACCTGGGTCGCGCGGCGAACATTCGATGTTACGGCTTTCCGGTTTTTTGCATCGCATCGATACATTCGCATTCCACATCAATAGGAACGGGTTCCGATTTCACCGATTCAGCCAGCCTGTCACCGGATCGCCATGCCTCGCCATGCGCGGCGCCCGGCGCTTCCCGGCGTGGCCTTCCTGCGTGACCGGAGCATTCGCGCGCGCGCCGGCATCACGGCATGTACTGCTCGTTTCCAATCAGGCCGATCTTGGTCGCACCGACGCGCTGCGCACTCGCCAGCACGCCGGCGACCGCCTTGTACGGCGCGAGCTTGTCCGGCCGCAGACGGATCTCCGCCTGCACGGGTTCCCTGGCGACCTGCCCGAGCTTCAGTTCGAGCGCTGCGCGGTCCGGCACCCTCGTGCCGTTCCAGGTCGTCGCGCCGTCGGGCGCGATATCGATCTGCACGGCCTCGGGCGGCTTTGCCGGCGGCGGCGGATTGCCGACAGGCAGATCCATCCTGACCGAGTGCATCTGGATCGGGATCGTAATGATCAACATGATCAGCAGCACCAGCATCACGTCGATCAGCGGCGTGGTGTTGATGTCGACCATCACGTCCGGCTCGCCGCCACCCGAAGATACGTTCATGCCCATCGTCGACTCCTACCCGCCGCGCGCCGGCGGCTCGGTGATGAAAGAAACCTTGGCGATACCCGACCGTTCGCACGCGGTGACCACGCGCCCGATGAACTCGTAGCGCGTATTCTCGTCGCCGCGCACGTGCACGTCGGGCTGCGGCGACATCTGCGAGATGCCCTTCAGCTTCGCGAGCAACGTCGGGCCGTCCACATGCGTTTCGCCCCAGAAAAATTCCCCGTCGCGATTCACCGCGATCTCGACGCTTTTCGGCGTCGTCTGCAACGGCTGCACCGTTTCCTTCGGCAGCTCCAGCGGAATCGTGTGAGTCACGACCGGGATCGTGATCAGGAAAATGATCAGCAACACCAGCATCACGTCGACGAGCGGCGTCGTGTTGATGTTCGCGATCACGTCGTCGTTGTCGTCCTGTCCGACGCTCATGGCCATCGCGCACCCCCGCCCGCGTCAGTGCACGAGCGACGCGGCCGCCGCACCGGCGGCCCGCACCGGACGCTTGCTGCCCGCGAGCAGCACCGTATGCAGCTGCGCGCCGAAGTTGCGCACGCGCTCCATCACCGACTTGTTGCGGCGAACCAGGAAGTTGTACCCGAGCACGGCCGGCACGGCGACCGCCAGCCCGATCGCCGTCATGATCAGCGCCTCGCCGACCGGGCCCGCGACCTTGTCGATCGACGCCTGCCCGGCGATGCCGATGGCCGTCAGCGCGTGATAAATGCCCCACACCGTGCCGAACAGACCGACGAACGGCGCGGTCGAGCCCACCGTCGCAAGGAACGCCAGGCCGTCCTGCAGCCGGTTCGACACGTTGGTCATCGCGCGCTCGACCGAAACGTCGATCCACGTATTGCGGTCGACCGCCTCGAGCAGCGCTTCGTCGTGATGCTCGCCAGCCTCGATCGCGGTCTCGGCGATGAAGCGGAACGGCGACGCCTCGTCGAGCAGGCTCGCGCCGGCCGCCAGCGACGGCGCCGACCAGAGCTGCTCGTCCGCGAGCTTCGCGCGCCGGTTCGCGCGAAACTGCTCGAGGAACTTGGCGATCATGATGTACCAGCTACCCATCGACATGATCACGAGCAGAATCAGCACGAATCGTGCGACGAAATCGCCGTTCTTCCACAGCGCGCCGAGCCCGTACGGATTCTCGACGGCCTGCGTCGCCGCCGGCGCGGGCGGCGGCGACGGCTCGTCCA
>NZ_JAAGPB010000155.1:0-17382 GCF_017104585.1 Burkholderia sp. Ac-20392 | reverse complement strand
GGTCTGGCTCGAGATCGCGCTCGCGCCGATTGCCGTGCTGTTTTCGGTGGCCGTGCTGTTGTAGCCGACTGCGGTGGCGCCGGTATAGCCGCCGGTGCCGGCCTTCGCGCCCGCGCCGAGCGCGGTTGCGCCATAGCCGCCGCCAGGCGTCAGGGCCTGCGCATCCTGGCCGATCGCGATGTTGCCTGCGCCCGTCGAGCCGCTGCTGCTGGTCGCGCCCGAACCGATCGCAATGTCGGCATCGCCCGCTGCCGCCGCGTTGACGCCGGCTGCAAGTGCGTTCAGGCCCGTTGCGCCGTCGTTGTTGACGTTCGCGCCCGCGCTGCCGCCGTCGTTCACGCTGTAGTAGGACGTCGTGCCGGGTTGCGCCGCTTGCGCCGCGGCGTCCAGCGGTGCGACGACGGCTGCGACCACGGAGAGGGTGGCGGCCACGCGAGCGGACGCCGACACCTTGCTCGAGGTCTTCTTGCCGTTGGCGCGGGTGGTTTCGGAGGTGGCGACCCAGGCGCCCAGTGCGTCGTTCCAGATCGTACGGAAAGTGCGGTTCATAGTCTGTCTCGGAAAAAAGAGGACGCCGCACCGCGATACGATGACTTGAGGAATTAAGACAGCTGGATGGGCGTTCCCGGGTGAATTAAGAGATAACGAATGAGATGAATCTTACAGAATGAAATGTATTTGTAATGTAAAACAACGAAAAATGGACGCACTTTCTTTCATTGTTTGACATTATTTATCGTACAAATGTCGAAGAAATGGGTGTTTGGAGAGATAGGGTGCGATGAAAATTGCGAAACAAAGTGGAAAGTGCGACGAATTGAAGCGTGGGTGAGCGGTGGCCGATGGCGTGCCGCATCAATTCAGAGATATGGATTGAGCGTGGTCTGTAACTTTTAGAGATGTTGCAAGGTTGTCGGCGCCGAGTCGGCCGACGATCATGTGGGAAGCCGGAAACCGGGCCGTTCCTGGCTCGCCAACGCAGGCTCCACACGGAAGAACCGGACATGAAATTGCTGCTCGTCGGCGCGACCGGACTCGTCGGGCGTCACGTCCTCGAAGTCGCGCTCGCCGATGCGCGGGTCGATCAGGTGATCGTCCTCGCGCGCCGCCCGTTGTCGCCGCACCCGAAGATGCGCGCGCTCGAGGTCGATTTCGATCATCTGCCCGACGCGGCCGACTGGTGGCACGCCGATGCCGTGATCTGCGCACTCGGCACCACGATGCGCGCCGCCGGCTCTCAGGCGGCATTCCGGCGCGTCGACCACGACTATCCGCTCGCGGTCGCGCGGCTCGCGCACCGTTTCGGCACACCGGCTTACGTGCTGAATTCTGCACTCGGCGCGGATCCGGCGTCGCGCATCTTCTACAACCGCGTGAAGGGCGAGGTCGAGCAGGCGCTCGCCGGTGTCGGGTTCGCGTCGCTCACTTATGTGCGGCCCGGCCTGATCGGCGGCAGCCGCGACGAATTCAGGTTCGGCGAGCGGCTGCTGGTGTCCGCGTTGAACGTGGCCGGCCCCGTGTTGCCGGCGAAGTGGCGCGTGAATCCCGCGTCGCGGATCGCCCGCGCGATGCTCGACGCGGCAATCGCCGCGCGGCCGGGCGTGCAGGTCATCGCGTCGGACCAGCTCGTCTGACGCAACACGGGCGGCGCTCGCCCGTCACTGACCTGCGAAGCCGTCGAGCCCGCCGAATTGTTCGGCGAGCGCCGCGGTGAACGCCTCCAGCGCTTCGCTGCCGTCGCAGTTCCGCGGTGTCGCCAGTTGGAATTCGACCGTATGGCTCAGCTTGCTCGGGAGCAGCCGTCGCATCTTGCCCGCGGCAACCCAGGGCGCCGCGACGTGGTCGGGCAGGAAGCCGACATGCGCGCCGGACAGGATGAAGATCACGTCGGCGTCGACGTTTTCGGAGAACGCGGTCGGTTGCGCGTTGCGCAGCGCCGCACCCGACGTATTCGTCTTGTAGAGCCGCGCGACGTTGCTCGCATTCGCGATGTCGTTGACCGACACGGTCTTTTTCGCAAACAGCGGATGCCGGGCGCCGCAGTGCAGCGACTGGTGCTCGACGAACAGCGGTGCGTAGTGCAGACCGGCCTGGTGGCCGGAGAAGTAGCCGATCGCGAGCTGCAGTTCGCCTTTCAGCAGCCGGCGCTCCAGGTCGTCGGGCGGTACCGCGATCATCTCGATCAGCACGTCCGGCGCCCGTTCGCGGAAACCGCCGACTCCAGCCGCGATCGATTCGACGACGTCCGGTGCGAGCCGCTCGGACAGCCCGATGCGCAATTCGCCGAGCAACGTGCCCGATACGTGCTGCGTATCGCGCGTGAACACGTCCATCGCATGCAGGAGCCGCCGCGTCGACTGCAGCACGCGTTCGCCCTTCGGCGTCAGCCGGAAGCCGCTCTTGCCGCGATCGCACAGCCGGAACCCGAGGCGCGTCTCGAGCTTGGCCATCTGCGTGCTGATCGTCGACGGCGCCATCCCGAGCGTGCCCTGCGCGGCGCTGAAGCCGCCGCTTTCGACGATCGTCAGAAAGAGCCGCAGCAACTGCAAATCCATGTCTCTCAATCGGGTCAGCATGGCGATACATCGCGTTTCGTGAAGTCGGCTTATGTTAGTTCATATTTTTCGTCGGATGCCGTGGCGGCAGAATCGGGCACGAGGTCGCCAGCCGCGCGGCCGTCCCCCACCAGACAGGAATCCGACGATGAGCCAGAACGATTTCGCCTTCACGCGCGATAGCCTCTACGGCACGCAGGCCGAACCGACCTTCGCGGGCGCGACGAGCTTCATGCGCCGGCGTTTCAGCCGCGACCTGGAAGGCGTCGACCTCGCGATCACCGGCGTGCCGTTCGATTCCGCCGCATCGCACCGGCCCGGCACGCGCTTCGGCCCGCGCGGGTTGCGGATCGCCTCGACGGGCATCGCGTGGGAGCGCCCGTGGCCGTGGTCGTTCGATCCGTTCGACGTGCTGGCCGCGGTCGACTACGGCGATTGCGCATTCGATCTCGGACAGCCCGAATCGGTGCCGGGCGCGATCGAGCGGCATGCCGATGCGATCCTCGCGCGCGGCTGCGCGATGCTGACGCTCGGCGGCGATCACTTCATCACGTATCCGCTGCTGAAGGCGCATGCGAAGGTGCACGGGCCGCTGTCGCTCGTGCATTTCGATGCGCATACCGACACGTGGCCCGACCGCGACGTGAAGCGCATCGACCACGGCACGATGTTCTATCACGCGGCGCGGGAAGGGTGGGTCGTCCCCGAACGGTCGGCGCAGATCGGCATCCGGACGACCAACGACGAGCCGATGGGCTTCGACATCCAGGATGCGCGCCAGGTGCATGCATCGACGCCCGCTGCGATCGCCGCGCGCATTCGCGAGCGGGTCGGCGACCATCCCGTGTATCTGACGTTCGACATTGACTGCCTCGATCCGGCGTTCGCGCCGGGCACGGGTACGCCGGTCTCGGGCGGGCTGTCGAGCCATCAGGCGTTCGAGATCCTGCGTCACCTCGAAGGCATCAACCTGGTCGGCATGGATGTGGTCGAAGTGTCGCCGCCGTATGATCATGCGGAAATCACGTCGCTGGCCGGCGCGACGATCGCGCTGGAGCTGATCTGCCTGTATGCATCGCGCCGGCGGCGGACCATGGAAAAATCGAACGATGACTGAACTCACCTGGCGCAAGGCCGTTCCCGACGATGCGGCCGCGTGCATCGCGCTGCGCGGCAGGACGCGCGAGAACGCATTCACCGACACGCAACTGCGCGACCTCGGCATCACCGTCGAAAGCTGGGGCGACGGGATCCGCGGCGGCCTGTTCCTGGGCTACGTCTGCTGTGCGGACCGGCGCATGGTCGGCTACTGCTTCGGCGACACCGCTTCGGGCGAGATCGTCGTGCTCGCGATCCTGCCCGAGTACGAGGGGGCGGGGATCGGCAAGCGGCTGCTGCGGCAGGTGATCGACACGTTCGCGGCGAACGGTTTCACATCGCTGTTTCTCGGGTGCTCGACCGATCCAGCATCGCGCTCGTACGGCTTCTACCAGCATCTGGGCTGGACGCCGACCGGGACGCTCGACGACGCGGGCGACGAGATCCTGACGCTGCGGATCGGACCGCACGCGTGACGGCACGCGTCGGGCTACGCCCGGCGCATCGTCGATTCGTAAAACTGTTTCGTCATACAAAACAATAGTGCGACCACGGCACCCACGCTGGCCTACGATGGAACCATTGCTTCCACCGTCCGCCGAGCCGTGTGCACCCATTACCGCGCCCCTGACGAAGACCCGGGCATCAGCGAACTGAAGATCGGCATCGGCGATCTGTATCGCCGCGACCCGTGGGCGCCCGACGTGTATCCCGACTACGCGGCGCCGATTGCGCGCGCCGCTGGCGACGGCCTCGAAGTCGTCGCGGCCGTGTTCGGCTTCTGGCCGAAATTCATGCAGCCCGAGCGGCTCGACGAGAACGGCCGTAAAAGGAAGAAGCTCGACACGGTCAACGCACGGGCGGAAACGGTCGGCTCGTCGCGGCTCTACGGCAACGCGTGGCGCAACGGCCAGCGCTGCCTGATCCCGGTGCGCTGGATCTTCGAACCCTGCTACGAAACCGGTCGCAACGTGTGGCAGCGGATCGGCGTCGACGGCTGGCAACCGTGCTGCGTCGCCGGCATCTGGCGGCGCTACGAGGGCGACGACGGCGGCGAACGCGTGGGCATGGCGATGCTCACGGTCAACGCGGACACGCACCCGCTGTTCGCGCGGATGCATCGGCCCGGCGAAGAGAAGCGGGGCGTCGTGATGCTGCGTCGCGACGACTACGACGAATGGCTGCACGGGCGTGACGTCGAGGCAGCCCGACGCATGCTGAACCTGCTTCCCGCCGCCGACATGACGGCCGAGCCCGACCAGGCGCCGCCCGCGCGCACCTGAGCTTTCATTATTCCGACATCCAACTTTCGGCTGAACGGGTCGAACGTATCCCCATTATTCGGACGATTTCTAAAATGGACCGATACCGGGTAATCACCGATACCTCGCAAGTTGTATATACAAGATCATCCGCTGGCAATGTCGGCACACGTCGTGCCGCTTGCGCGCCAGTGCGCAGACCGTGCGTGCGTGGCGCATGCCGGCGATCCACGGCGCCCCGCACCCGCAGAGCCGAAAGGGCGGCTCGCAGCTTCCCGTCTCGTTCAAACCATTTGTGATCCTGAGTATTTTGGAGATTTCCCCGTGTCAACGAATCCCAGTGGAAAAGCCGGCGGCCTGATCGAAGTCCGTTCGATCGACTTCATTCCCGACGCCGAGCGCCACGGCGGCTTGCTGAGCCAGTTCACGTTGTGGCTGTCGGCCAACATGCAGATCACGGCCATCGTCACGGGCGCACTCGCCGTGGTGCTCGGCGGCGACGTGTTCTGGTCGCTGGTCGCGCTGCTGCTCGGCCAGCTCATCGGCGGCACGGTGATGGCGCTGCATGGCGCGCAGGGGCCGCAGCTCGGGCTGCCGCAGATGATCTCGAGCCGCGTGCAGTTCGGCGTCTACGGCGCGATGATCCCGATCGTGCTCGTGTGCCTGATGTATATCGGCTTTTCCGCAAGCGGCTCGGTGCTGGCCGGGCAGGCCGTCGCACAGCTGCTGCACGTCGACGACGCGGCCGGCATCCTGCTGTTCGCGGCCGTGATCGTCGTGCTGACCGTGTTTGGCTATCGCGCGATCCATGCCGTCGGCCGGATCGCGAGCGTGGTCGGCATCGCCGCGTTCGTCTACATGTTCACGCAGCTGTTCGCGAACCACGATATCGGCGCGCTGCTCGCGAACAAGCATTTCTCGATCGCCAGCTTCCTGCTGTCGATGTCGCTGTCCGCGTCGTGGCAGATCGCGTTCGGCCCGTACGTCGCCGACTATTCGCGCTACCTGCCGCGCTCGACGTCGTCGGTCGCGACGTTCGTCGCGGTCGGCCTGGGCTCGGTGATCGGTGCGCAGGCGGCGATGGTGTTCGGCGTGTTTGCCGCGGCACTGGCCGGCAGCCAGTTCGCGCACCATGAGGTGTCGTATATCGTCGGCCTTGGTTCGACGGGCGCCGTGGCCGCGCTGCTGTACTTCAGCATCGCGTTCGGCAAGGTGACGGTGACGGCGCTCAACGCGTACGGCAGCTTCATGTCGATGGCGACGATCGTCAGCGGCTTCCGCGGCAAGGGCGCGGTGTCGTCGCGCAGCCGCCTCGTCTACATCTTCGGGATGATCTGCGTATCGACGCTCATCGCGCTCGCGGGCCGCCATTCGTTCCTGAAGGAATTCACCGCGTTCATCCTGTTCCTGCTCGCGTTCTTCACGCCGTGGAGCGCGATCAACCTGGTCGACTACTACTGCTTCACGCGCTCGCGCTACGACGTGCCGGCGCTGTCCGATCCGGACGGCCGCTACGGCCGCTGGAACGTGATGGCGATCACGATCTACGTGGTCGGCATCCTCGTGCAGTTTCCGTTCATGTCGACGCACATCTACACGGGGCCGCTCGTCGACGCGCTCGGCGGCACCGACATCTCGTGGATCCTCGGCCTGGTCGTGCCCGCCGTGCTGTATTACATCGGCGCGCGCGCGTCCCGCCGCAGCATTCCAGAACGCTTGATCCTGCCGCTCGAACGCGGCGAAGTTCACCACTGACGACACGTCACGCGCATCGGGCCGGCCGGCTGCCGGCCTGACCGTCGCGCGAGCCGGGCGCTGCCTGCGCCGGGCGCCTCCCCACGTTTCCTTTCCCGCGATGCCGGTGCGGCGCGACTGCCGCACACGGTGTCGTTTCATTCTCTGACAATTGAATAGTATGACTAAACAAATGACGGCCCGCGGGAGCGATTCCCGGGCGTGGATGACGCACGCCGGTGTTCGCATGACGGTCGCGGTGGCGTGCGTCGCCGGACCGGGCGCCGCGTTCGCGCAGGACGGCGTCACGCTGTACGGCGTGATCGACGAGTTCGCGCAGTACGTGAATACGGGCAACGGCTATACGGCGGCGATCAATTCGGGCGGCCAGTGGGGCAGCCGGTTCGGGCTGAAGGGCGGCGAGGATATCGGCGGCGGGCAGAAGATCGAGTTCGCGCTGGAGAACGGCTTCAACCCGAACGACGGTTCGCTCGCGAGTTCGGGCAGCATGTTCAACCGGCAGGCGTGGGTCGGCATCGCGGGGCAGTGGGGCAAGGTGCGCGCGGGCCGTCAGAATTCGCCGCTGTTCAACGACCAGGGCGGACAGGATGCGTTCGGCGGCGTCACGCAGGCGTCCGGCATGGACAACCTGACCGTGTTCGCGTTCCGCACCAGCAACACGCTGTCGTACCAGAGCCCGGAGATCGCGGGCTTCCAGGGCGGGCTGTACTTCGGGTTCGGCGATGCGGGCGGCGTGCGCTCGGCAGGCTCGAGCCAGCAGTTCGACCTGACCTACGAACACGGGCCATTCGGCGCGTTCGTCGCGGGCCAGTGGCTGAAGAACGCGACGGCGACCACCACCGATCGCACGATCATGGCCGGCGCGTCGTACGAGATCGGCAAGGCCACCGTGTACGGCGGCTTCTCCGCGGTGAAGTGGGCCGATCTCGGCATCGATTCGCGCGTCTACGGGCTGTCGGTCAAATACCAGCTCAATCCGGCGAACTACGTGGCGCTCGGCTACGCGTATCTGCACGACCAGTCGTCGCAGGGCAACAATGCGGACCAGCTCGGGCTGATGTACGAGTACGACCTGTCGAAGCGCACGAGCTTCTACGGCGCGCTGTCGTACCTGCGCAACCGCAACCAGGCCGGCTATACGCTCGCCGGTGCGGCGAACCCCGGCCTGCCGCTCGCGTATCCGGGGGCGAACGCACGCGGCGTGCAGCTGGGTATCGTTCACCGGTTCTGAAGGACGTGTAGCGCCGCGGTCATGCCGGGTCGGCGGACGGCATGATCGCGGCGCGCGCGCGTCGGCATCGTTCGTACGCGTGCGGGTCGCCATGCAGACGCTCAGAATCGATGCCGGATACCCATGCCGACCAAGGCCTGCGTGTTGCCTGACGCAGGTGACAGCGTATTGATCTGGGCTTGCGAAAACGGCGTGTCGTCGCCGTGTACGCGCTGGTAGACGGCGTCCAGGTACACCTGCGTGCGCTTGGACAGTGCGTACTCGGCGAGCAGGCCGAACTGGTTCCAGTGCGGATGCTTGCCGTCCACGCTTGCGGTCGTATAGGTGTACGCGCCTTTCACGTCGACCGCGGCCGTTGCATGGAACGTCGCATTCAGTTCGTAGTTGTTGAAGCTCAGCCCGCTCGCGCCGGTGAAGGCCGGATTCTGCCACTCGCCCGTCGGCATTTCCAGGATCGTGCGCGTCACGTTCGAGCCGATCTCGAACCGGTCGAATGCGTAGTGTGCGCCCAGCCCGAAGATGCGCTGGCGCGCGGCGGTGAAGTTCGCGTCGAGCACGTCCACGGCGCCCAGCGAACCCGGTGCATCATCGCCGGGATGGTCGAGCTGCTCGTAGACAGCGGCAAGCTTCAGGCGGCCGATTTCGTATGCGAGGCCCGCCGCCCACAGCCGGTTGTCGGCGAAACCGGCGCCGTTGCCCGAGGTGGTGCCCGCCTTGTTGCTGAACGCGTACATGCCGCCGAACGTGACGCCTGCCAGTTCGATGCTCTGATACTTGACGGCGTTGTTGACCATGTAGGTCGCCCACAGATTGTCGTTGTCGTACGGATGCGCATAGAGCGCACCGCCCCAGCTGCCGGTTGCGGCGAAATCGCCGAGGTAGTCGCCCACGCTGTCGAGCATGCGTCCGAGCTTGATCGTGCCTGCGCTCGCGCTGCTCACGCCGATCCATGCATAGTCGCCGAAGATGCGGCCGCTCGGCCAGGCCGTGCCGTTGGCCGTCGAGAAGGCGGAGCCGAGCTTGAAGATGACCTTGTTGCCGCCACCGAGATCTTCCGAGCCGCGCAGGCCCCAGACGCTCGTTTCGGTCGGCGACGACAGGAACTGCACTGCATGCTTGCCGCCCTGGTTGGTCGAATAGAATAGGCCGCTGTCGATCACGCCGTAGAGCGTGACGCTGCTCTGTGCGTGGGCACTCAGCGTGCAAAGCACGAGTGCGCACGACAGGACGATTTGCTTTTTCATGTGAATCGGAATCCTGATTATATTGTGTGGGGAATCGAATGCGCTCGAAGCCGCTTCTATCGCGTCATGCACGGTCGATCTGTGCATGCCGCGAAGCGCGCGGCGTGCGGTGGCGGGTCAGTGCGTAGTAGAGCGCGCCGGGCAAGGCCATGCCGACGATCCACGACACGTCGATGTCGCCGAGCAGGTGAAACAGCGGGCCCGTATAGAGTTCGGTCGACATGAACGGAATCTGCGCAAGCACGCCGACCACGTAGCACGTGATACCCGTCGCGTTCCACTTGCCGTAGCGGCCGTTGACGTCCGACAGCGCCGACACGTCGATCGGCTCGTGCGACACCCAGTAGTAGTCGACGAGATTGATCGCGCTCCACGGCGTGAAGAACGCCAGCAGGAACAGGATGAAGTGGCTGAAGGTGCGCAGGAACGCGTGATCGGCGACGAGCGCGAGGATCGTGTAGGTCGCGACGACGGCGATGGTCAGCACGACCCGCGCGGCAAGTCCGATCGACGACTTGCCGCGCAGCGCGGTGGAGATCGTGGCGACGGACATGAAACCGCCGTACACGCACAGCGTCGACGCGATCAGCTTGCCGAACATGATGGTCAGGTACAGCGTCGTCGCAACCAGCGCGATACCGCCCGAACCGACGCCGACCATATAGGCGACTTCGTGCCCGGCGAACTGCTTGCCGGCCAGCGCCGCCGCGAATACGCCGAACGTCATCGCGATCTGGGAACCGAGCACGGAGCCCGAGCCGATCGTCAGGAAAGTCCGGAGTGGCGACGTCGCGCGCGGCAGGTAGCGCGAGTAATCGGCGACGTACGGGCCGTACGTGATCTGCCACGACGCCGACAGCGATACCGCGAACAGGAAGGTCGGCCACGTGAAGTGCCGGTTGTCGAACAGCAGCGTCGCGTTGTGGCCGCGCGTCAGGCTGAACAGCAGATAGACGAACATCAGCCCGCCGACCACGCTGTAGATGCGCCCGACCGCGTGAATGGCGCGATAACCGAACAGCGCGAGCAAGGTCACGACCACGCCGAGCATCACGATGGCCTGGGCGGGGCTCACGTGCATTAACTGGCCGAGCGCCTGGCTCATCAGCACCGTGCCGCTCGTCAGGAAGCCGATGTACATCACGCAGACGAGCGCGAGCGGAATGATCGCGCCGTAGATGCCGAACTGCACGCGGCTGAGGATCATCTGCGGCAGCCCGGTTTGCGGCCCCTGCGCGCCATGCAGCGCCATGATCGTGCCGCCGGCGATCTGGCCGACGAACAGCCCGACGATCGACCAGAAGACGTCGCCGCCGAGCACGACGGTGAGCGCGCCGGTGACCGCGCAGACGACGGTCAGGTTGGCGCTGACCCACAGCGTGAACTGGCTCAGCAGGCCGCCGTGGCGCTCGCTGTCGGGAACGGGTTCGATCGAGCGGTGCTCGATCAGGGTGTCCTTGTCGGACGCGGTGGTGCTCATGACGCTGTCTCCGTGGACGGATGATCCGTCGTGTCGTTATGTGCGGCGTGGAACGCCGGATGGTGCGATGCGGGGTCCGGGCGGCGGTCGTCAGCGCGAGGCGGCCGCCGCCAGGGCGCTACGTTCGTCGAGGCCGGCGTGTATCGATTCGGCGTCGGCGCCCAGCCGCGCGCGCAGGATCGATGCGAACATCGCGACGCCGATCGGCGCGACGTCGTCGTTGAAGTCGTATTCGGGGTGATGGCACATGTGGCCGCCCTGGCCGAGCAGAAAGTGGCAGCCGGGGCGTGCGTCGAGGAAGTTCGCGATGTCGTCGCCCGCCATCAGCGGCGTGACGTTGCCGATCACGTTTTCCGCCCCGACGACCTCGCGCGCGGCGTCCATCACGCACTGCACCGCGTCGGCGTGGTTGACGATCGCCGGCGTGCCGTCCAGCAATTCGAATTCGATGCGCGTGCGATTGGCGAGCGCGACGCCGTCGCAGATCGCACGCATCCGCTCGAGCGCGAATGCCCGCGTGTCGTTCGACAGCGCGCGCACGGTGCCGCCGAGCACGGCTTCGTGCGGAATCACGTTGAATGCGTCGCCGGCGTGAAAGCGTGCGATCGAGATCACGACGCTTTCCAGCGGGTCGACCGACCGGCTCGCGATGGTTTGCAGCATCGCAACCAGGTGCGCGCCGATCGCGACCGGATCGATGCCGAGGTGCGGCATGCCGGCGTGGGTGCCGATGCCGTGGATCCGGATCTGAAACCGGTCGGACGATGCCTGTTGCGCGCCGACGCGCACGCCGATCCTCGACGGCGGCAGCATCGGGTCGTTGTGGAGGCTGTAGATTTCGTCGAACGGGAATCGCTCGAGCAACCCGTCGTCGAGCATCGCGCGGCTGCCGCAGACGATTTCCTCGGCCGGCTGGAAGATCAGCACGACGCGGCCGCGGAAGTGGCGATGCTCGGCGAGATGGCGTGCGGTGCCGAGCAGGATCGCGACGTGGCCGTCGTGGCCGCAGCCGTGAAAGATGCCTTCGAATACCGAGCGGTAGACCGGGCGGCCCAGTTCCCGCATCGGCAGCGCATCCATGTCGGCGCGCAGGGCGACGGTGCGGCCGGCGCCGAGCGTACCGTCGACGATGCCGACCACGCCGGTCTGTCCGACGCCGGTATGCACGTCGATGCCGAATTCGCGCAACCGTGTTGCGATGAAGTCGGCCGTACCGCGTTCCTGGAATGCGATTTCCGGTTTGCTGTGAATGAGCCGGCGCCAGTCGCGCATGTCGGCTGCCAGCGCCTGGATCGGTGGGGAAATGGGCATGATCGGGTGTCGCCTCTGCAAAATGGGTAGCGAAGCACGCTGCTGCTTCGGGGCGGGAAACGGGGTTCCCTTGAAACCGATGCTATGTGGAGAAATTCGCGTCGGCCAATGCGAATAACCAGACGGGCGATGCAGACCTTGCATGGGCCCGGCGGCCCGCTGCCTGCGGTCAATGCGGATGTCTCGCGTGCGGGGATGGTGGTATATACGGCCGACTGCCCCGGCTTCGTCGAAGCGGTGCGGCGGCCTGCGATGCACGGCCGTTGCCGGGGCTTGCCATCCGCCGCGGCCCGTTCGACGGCAGGTCGAATCATTGCCGTCATCCGTTCGAGGACCGTCGTGAACATCCGGAAACTTCGCCATGCGCTTGGCCTCGCCCAGCACCTGACGTTCAGCCGCGCGAGCGTCGACGTCAACCTCAGCCAGCCCGCGCTGTCCCGCAGCATCCAGTCGATCGAAGCCGAGCTCGGCGTTGCGCTGTTCGACCGCCATCCGAACGGTGTTTCGCTGACGCCTTACGGCAAGGTATTTGCCGAACGCGCGCGGCGCATCGTGATGGAAGCGACGGAATTGCAGCGCGACCTCGCGCTGATGCAGGATGGTGAATTCGGCGAGCTGTCGATCGGGCTCGGCGCGACGCCGGCGATCCTGCTGACCGGGCCGTTGATGGACCATTTCCTGCGCGAGGCGCCGCAGGTGCGCGTGAGCATCAAGCGCGGCCGTCGCGATACGCTGCTGCGGCGGCTGCTCGAGGAGCACGTCGATCTGTTCATCGGCGACATCGCGCAACTCGAGGATCATGCCGACCTGCAACTGACCCGGTTGCCGCGCTGGCCCAGCGGCTTCTTCTGTACGCCGGACCATCCGCTCGCATGCCGGGACGCGGTGACGCGCGACGAACTGCTGCAGCACCGGCTCGGCTCGATCGAACTGTCGCCGTGGGCGCTGTCCGATCTGTGCGAGTACTTCGAGTGCTCGCTCGATGCGTCGATCTCGTTCCGCAGCGACGATTTTCGCGACGTGGAGGCGGCGGCGTCGGTGGGCGGGATGGTCGTGTTCGGCAATTCGGCGGCGTTTCGCGACGCGCTGCGGCGCGGGACGCTGGTCGAGCTGCCGCTCGATCCGCCGTTTCGCCGCGAGGCGCGGCTGGGGCTCGTGACGCTGGCCGCGCGGACGCTGTCGCCGGCCGCGATGCGCGCGAAGGCATTGGCCGAATCGGTCTTCGCGGATTACGCCGCGACGGCGCTCGGGGCGGCCGAGCGATGAGCGATCGGCCGACGGGCCACCGGCGGCGGCGTGCCTGCTACTTCCCCAATCGCTCCGCCAGCGAATAGCGCTGCATGCAGCGCTCCATCGCGTCGAGAAACGCATGCTCGGCCGCGTTCATCTTGCGATCGCGATGCCACAGCAGGAACACGTCGACATCGACAAGGCCGTCGTCGGGCGGCAACCGCCACAGCCGCTGCTGCGCGATGTCGTCGCGCACGATGTGCTCGGGCAGGCAGCCGATCCCGTAGCCGGCGAAGATCAGCCGCCGCACTTCCTCGAGGCTCGGCGACGACGCGACGATGCGCCCCGTGAAGCCCTTCTGGTCGCGAAACACGGTGAGCGGCGACAGGCTGTCGCCGATCTGGTCGCTCGTGAACGATACGAAGTTCTCGGCGAGCAGATCGTCCATCCGCAGTTGCGTCTGCCCGAACAGCCGGTGATGGCGGCCGCAGTAGATCGCATAGCGCTGGCGCAGGAAGCAGCGCATCTCCAGCTTGTCGTGCGGCGTGCGGCACAGGCCGAGCCCGGCCGTGGCCGTCTTCTGCAGCAGCGAAGACAGGATGTCCGACGAGCGCATCACTTCGATCTGCAGGTCGATGCGCGGATACGCGCGATGGAATTCCGCGAGGAATTCGTCGTAGACGGGCGACTCGATGCGGCTCACCGTCAGCAGCCGGATCGAACCGGTCAGGTCGGCCGTGCTGTCGTCGATTTCGGTTTCGAGGCGCGAAATGCCGCCGTAGATGTCGCTCGCGATCCGGTAGACGGCTTCGCCCGCCGGTGTCGGCGCGAAGTGCGTGCCGCGCCGCTCGATCAGCTTGCGTTCGAGCGTGTCCTCGAGCCGCCGCAATGCCTGGCTCACGGCCGGCTGCGTCACGTGCAGGCGCGCGGCCGCACGGCTCACGCTGCGCTCCTGGATGATCACCAGATACGTGCGCAACAGGTTCCAGTCGAGGCGGTCGTTCAGGAACGGGGCGAGGCCGGGGCGCATCGGATCTCCGGGCGAGGCGTCGAGGTCGACATTAGTTGAATTTATACGGCGAATAATAACTTGAAATTTGACTAATGATTTGCGGTCGCCGATAAAGGAGGGGTGCCGCAGCGTGCGGCACAAGGCCGCGACAGACGGCCGTCACACGATATTGCGCGTCGCTTCGCTGCGGCGCGCGTCAGGAGCCCGCATGACCCAGTCCCTTCCTTCCGCCCGCCAGCCGGCGCGCGCCGCGACGGCCGCGTTCATCGGCACGATGATCGAGTGGTACGACTTCTACATCTACGCAACCGCCGCCGCGCTCGTGTTCGGCGAACTCTATTTCCCGTCGCATGACCGCTTCGTCAGCACGATGGCGTCGTTCGCGACGTTCGCGGTCGGCTTCTTCGCGCGGCCGCTCGGCGGCGTGATCTTCGGCCATCTCGGCGACCGCATCGGCCGCAAGAAGGCGCTGATGACCACGTTGATGATGATGGGCGTCGCGACCGTCTGCGTCGGGCTGCTGCCCGACTACTCGAAGGTCGGCATGCTCGCGCCGGTGCTGCTCGTTGCGCTGCGCGTGGTGCAGGGGATCGCGGTCGGCGGCGAATGGGGCGGCGCGGTGCTGATGGCGGGCGAGCATGCGCCGCAGGGGCGCCGCACGTTCTTCGCGTCGTTCGCGCAGCTCGGCAGCCCGGCCGGGCTGATCCTGTCGCTGATCGCGTTTCGCGCGGTCACGTCGATGGACAAGGCCGACTTCCTCGCGTGGGGCTGGCGCCTGCCGTTTCTCGCGAGTTCGGTGTTGCTCGTGGTCGGCATCCTGATCCGGCTCGGCGTGAACGAGTCGCCGGAATTCGCGCGCGTGAAGGAAACCAACCGCACGGTGAAGCTGCCGGTCGCGGAAGTATTCCGCTCCTCGTCGGGGCTGGTGGCGCTCTGCATCGGCGCGAACACGATCGGCATCGCGGGCGTCTATTTCACGAACACGTTCATGATCGCGTACACGACCCAGTACGTCGGCGTGTCGCGCTCGCTGATCCTCGACAGCCTGTTCGCGGTCGCGATCATCCAGTTCATCGCGCAGCCGATCGCCGCGTGGATCGCCGAGCGCATCGGCGGCGCGCGCTTCCTGAAACTCGCGGCGCTGCTCGCGATGCTGTCGCCGTATCCGATGTTCATGCTCGTGCAGGGCGGCACGTCCGCGTCGCTGATCGCGGGCATCGCGCTCGCGGTGGTCTGCATGGCCGGCTTCTATTCGGTGATCGCGGGTTTCGTCAGCGACGTGTTCCCCGCGCACGTGCGCTATTCGGCGATCTCGCTCGCTTACCAGGTATGCGGCGCGATCGCGGGCGGGCTGACGCCGCTCGTCGGCACGTGGCTCGCCCATCGCTTCGCGGGCCAGTGGTGGCCGCTCGCGGTGTTCTACACGTGCCTTGCCGGCATCTCGCTGCTCTGCATCGTTGCGCTCGACGCACGCCGTGCGGCACGGCCGGCCGCTGCCGAAGCGCTCGGCTCGCAGTGAACCTCAACGAACGAATTCATCCGGAGTGCACATGAAAGATCTGCTGAAAATCGACGGCGCCCGTTTGTGGCAGAGCCTGGCGGACATGGCGCGTGTCGGCGCGACGCCGCGCGGCGGCGTGCGGCGCCTGGCGCTCACCGACGACGACCGTCGCGGGCGCGACCTGTTCGCGCAGTGGTGCCGCGACGCGGGGATGACGGTGAGCGTCGACGCGGTCGGCAACCTGTTTGCGCGGCGCGACGGCGCTGATGCGCAGGCCGCGCCGGTGCTGATCGGCAGCCATCTCGACACGCAGCCCGAAGGTGGCCGCTTCGATGGCGTCTATGGCGTGCTCGCCGCGCTCGAACTCGTGCGCACGCTGAACGACGCCGGCATCACGACCGACAAGCCGCTGGAGATCGTGTCGTGGACCAACGAGGAGGGCGCGCGCTTCGCGCCGGCGATGCTCGGCTCGGCCGTGTTCACGGGCGCGTTGCCGCTCGACGATGCGCTCGCGAAGCAGGACGCCGACGGCGTCACGCTCGGCGCGGCGCTGGACGCATGTGGCTATCGCGGCACGCGTGCGACGGGCGGCGCGGTCGATGCGTACTTCGAAGCCCATATCGAACAGGGCCCCGTGCTCGAGGCGAACGGCACGACGATCGGGATCGTCACCGGCGGGCAGGCGATCCGCTGGCTCGACGTGACGGTAACGGGCGTAGCCGCGCATGCGGGCACGACGCCGATGCCGTATCGCAAGGATGCGTATTTCGCGAGTGCGCAGATGGCGCTCGAACTCGAACGGATCGTCGCCGGTTACGCGCCGCGCGGGCTCGCGACGATCGGGCAGGTCGGCATCCGCAATGCCTCGCGCAACACCATTGCCGGCGAGATGACGTTCACGGTCGACCTTCGCCATCACGACGATGCGCAAGTCGATGCGATGGAGCGCGATTTGCGCGATGCGTGCGCACGTGTCGCCGCCGCGCGTGGCGTGCAGGTCGCGATCGACACCTGCTGGCGCAGCCCGGCGACGCCGTTCGATCGCGACTGCGTCGAGCGGGTCGCGCAGGCGGCCGCCGCGTTCGGCTACACGAACGAGCGGATCGTCAGCGGCGCCGGGCACGACGCGATCCTGCTCGCGCGTTGCGTCCCGACCGCGATGGTGTTCATCCCGTGCGTCGACGGCCTGTCGCACAACGAAGCCGAGGATGCGCTGCCTGCCGACGTGACGCGCGGCACGAACGTGCTGCTCCATGCGGTGCTCGCACGCGCCGGCGTTGAAGCGGGTGTTGCAGCGGGCGTTGCCGTGGCAGCCACCACGCAGGATGCGTGACGCGGCGAACCGATCAATCGGCAGAACGAAAAACCGACGAGGGCGAACGATGAAAACCTACTTCCATCCCGAGCAGTTGCTGCACCATCCGCGCAGCTACCTGTCGCGTGGCCAGATGCGTGAACCGCAGGAGGTGCCCGAGCGCGCGGCGCGTCTCGTCGCGGCCGTCCGGTCGCTCGACTTCGACGTGCGCGAGCCGGCCGACCGCGGCACCGCGCCGATCGCGGCCGTGCACGACATGAACTACCTGCGCTTTCTGGAAGAAGCGCACCGCGACTGGAAGCAGATGCCCGACGACTGGGGCGACGAAGTGATGTCGAATGTGTTCGTGCGCGACCCGAACCCGCTGCGCGGTGTGCTCGCGAAAGCA
>NZ_JAAGPB010000154.1:0-17363 GCF_017104585.1 Burkholderia sp. Ac-20392 | reverse complement strand
GTTCCAGCCGGCCGACGTGCTGCGGCGCGTCGCCGACGACCGTGTTTCGGTGCTGCCAGGACCGCCGACGCTGTACTACGCGCTGCTCGACGCCCCCGATCGCGCGACGCGCGACCTGTCGTCGCTGCGGATTGCGGTGACGGGCGCGGCGGCGATCGCGCCGAGCCTGATCGAGCGGATGCGCGCGGAGCTCGGCTTCGAGACGGTGCTGACCGGCTACGGGCTGACCGAATCGTGCGGCTTCGCGACGCTGTGCCGTCAGGGCGACGATGCGGAGACGGTTGCCTATACGTCGGGCCGGCCGATGCCGGATGTCGAATTGCGCATCGCGGGGCCGGGCGGCGCACCGCTCGGGCCGGACGAGACCGGCGAGATCTGGGTGCGCGGCTACAACGTGATGCGCGGCTACTTCAACCAGCCGGACGCGACGCGCGAGACGGTCGATGCCGATGGCTGGCTGCATACGGGCGATCTCGGCTGCGTCGATGCGAACGGCAACCTGAAGATCACCGACCGCATCAAGGACATGTTCATCGTCGGCGGCTTCAACTGCTATCCGGCCGAGATCGAGCGGCTGCTCGCCGCCCATCCGGCGATCGCGCAGGTGGCGCTGGTCGGCGTGCCCGATACGCGGCTCGGGGAAGTCGGGCACGCGTATGTCGTGCTGCGGCCGGGCGCGCACGCGGACGCCGACGAGCTGAACGACTGGGCCCGCCGCAACATGGCGAACTACAAGGTGCCGCGGCATTTCACGTTCGTCGAGCAACTGCCGACGAGCGCGGCCGGCAAGGTGCTGAAGTACCGCCTGCGGGCGGGGACCGAGGCGGCGGCCTGAGCGCCGCCGTGACACACGAACGGGATGAACGCATGAACGACAACGGGTTTCCGCAAGGCGCGGTGCTGGTGTTCGGCGGCAGCGGCGGGATCGGGCAGGGTGTCGCGCTCGAGTTTGCGCGCGCCGGCGTGCCGGTCGCGGTGGGCTACCGCAGCAAGGCCGACGTGGCCGAGCGCGTCGCGCGCGATATTCGCGGCGAAGGCGTCGCAGCCACCACGCATTGCGTGGACGTGACCGATCCCGCGCAGGTCGACGCTGCGCTCGCAGCCGCGATCGATGCGCATGGCCGCGTGCATACGGTCGTCTGGGCGGCCGGGCCGTTCGTGAACCAGCGTCATATCGGCGACATGACGCATGACGACTGGCGCCGCGCGATCGAGGTCGAGACGGTCGGCTTCTTCGTGGCGGCGAAGGCGGCGTTGCCGCACTTCCGCGCGTCGGGCGGCGGATCGTTCGTGACGCTCGGGTCGGCCGGGCACCTGCGCTGGCCGGACCGCGACGGGCTGTCGGTCGCGCCGAAGGCGGCGAACGAGGCGCTGGTCAAGGGGCTGGCACGCGAGGAGGGACGTTACGACATTCGCGCGAATTCGATCCTGGTCGGCGTGATCGAGGCCGGGATGTTTCCGGTGCTGCTCGAACAGGGGCAGTTCGACCAGGCGTGGATCGACGAGACGCAGAAGATGCTCGCGCTCAAGCGCTGGGGGAAGGCGCACGACGTCGGGCGGGCGGCGGTGTTTCTGGCGTCGGACCGGGCCAATTACATCACCGGGCAGCAGTTGAATGTCTCGGGTGGGTATGGGTTGTAGCCGTCCCGGCTGCACCACCGGGGGATTTGACATCATGACGTCGTGACGTCATGATGTCTACATGAACTCCGAACTCGGCAACGCGCCGCTCTATACGAAAGTCGAGACCGCTCTGGCCCTCGAAATTTCGACGTCCGTGCTGCCGCCGGGCAGCCAGCTTCCTCCCGAGGAGCGTCTGATCGAGCGGTTCGGCGTCAGCCGGACGACCGTGCGCAAGGCGATCGAAAACCTCGTCGCGCGCGGCCTCGTCGAAATCCGGCGCGGGAAAGGCACGTTCGTCGCCGAACCAAAGATCACGCAGGAACTGACCGAGCTGACCGGCTTCGTCGAGGACATGCACGCGCTCGGGCGCACGCCGACGGCGCGGCTCGTCGACCGCGAGGTCGTCGAAGCCGGCGTCGACGTTGCGCGGCAGCTTGCGCTGCCGCCGGGCACCGCGGTCATGCGAATCCGCCGCGTGCGCCTGGCCGACGGCGTCGCGGTCTCCTTCGACGAAACCTACCTGCCGCGCGAGCTCGGCGAGAAGATCGTCGCGCACGATCTGGAGGTCGAGCCGATTTTCTCGTTGCTCGAGGAACGTTACGACGTGCCGCTCGTCGACGCCGAGTATCGGCTCGAAGCGGTCGCGGCGCCGCCGGAAGTCGCGCAGGCGTTGGCGATTGCACCCGGCAGCCCGGTCTTCCTGATCGAACGGACGTCGCATACGCACGCGCACCAGCCGGTGGATTTCGAAAAGCTCTATTACCGCGGCGACCTCATCCGCTTCGTCACGCGCCTGAGCCGGCGCGCGGGCGAGCGCTCGTAACGGGGCGGGCGGCATGCAAGCGCTGTGGCTGTTCGTCGCCGCGTTCGGCGCCAGCGCGCTCGGCGGCGTGCTCGGGATGGCGAGCGGCATCTTCGTCGTGCCGTTGCTCACGCTGCTGTTCGGCGTGAGCATCCAGACGGCGATCGGCGCGAGCATCGTGTCGGTGATCGCCTGCTCGTGCAGCGGCGCGGCATCGTTCCTGAAGGGGCGGCTCGTCAACGTCCGGCTCGCGATCGTGCTCGAAACGGCCACCACGTTCGGCGCGCTCATCGGCGTGCTGTTGATCGGCCGCGTGCCGACTTCCTTCCTGTACGCGTTGTTCGCGGTCATTCTCGTCGTGTCCGCGAAGCAGATGCTGGCGCGGCGTCACGAAACGCCCGCCGATGGGCCGCCCGATGCCGCGAGCTGGGCAAGCACCCTCCGTCTGCACGCGAGCTTTCCCGATCCGGCATCCGGCCGGGAGATCGGCTATCAGGTCGGGCGGGTGCCGTTCGGCATGGCGCTGATGGTCGGCGCGGGCCTGATTTCCGCGCTGCTCGGCATCGGCTCCGGTGTGCTGAAGATTCCCGCGATGGACACCGCGCTGCGGCTGCCGATCAAGGTGTCGTCGGCCACGTCGAATTTCATGATCGGCGTGACGGCCGCGGCGAGCGCGGGCGCCTATTTCGCGCGCGGCGACATCGACATCCGTCTGGCCGGCCCGATCGCGCTCGGCTCAGTGATCGGCGCGATCGTCGGCGCGCGGCTGCTGATCCGCTTGCCGGCCGACAAGCTGCGGGTCTTTTTCGTCGTCGTACTGCTGTTGCTCGCGATCGACATGTTCCTGAGTGCGCTGGGTGTTCATGCGCCGGGCGGTGCGGGATGACGCGCATCGTCGATGGCGTCGAGCGCCGCGATCGGGCTGTCGCGATGCTGCTGCGGGTTGGCACGGTGTGCGCGTGCGGGTTGATCGCGGTCGGCATGCTGCTGGGGGCGGGCGGCAGCGCATTCGCACCGGCCGGCCATGCGTTCGCGAAAGCCGGTGTCGCGCTGTTCATCCTGTTGCCGGTTGCGCGCGTCGCCTTGCTGCTGGGGCTGTTCGTGCGCGAGCGGGACCGGACGTATGCGCTGCTGTCGCTGCTCGTGCTGGCGATCATCGCCGCCGGCGTGATCGTCGGCGTGCGCGCCTGAACGGTAGACGCTCGCGCCAGGACGGTACTTGCACGGAATGGATCGGGTGGCGCCGCGCCGCTCGCGTCAGCGCAGTGCGAACAGCGTCCGCAATTTCCCCAGATCTGCATTCAGCCACGCGATGACGTCCGTCTGCCGGCTGCGCAGGCTCCACAGCAAATCGACCGCCTTCAGGAAGGCGGAGCGCTGATATTCGTGCGGCAGCACGTACAGCTCGCCGTTGCCTTCGTCCGCGAGCAGGTGCTCCGGGATGAACGCCCAGCCGAGGCCCTTCTTCACGAGGTCGACGAGCTGCGCCTGGTTCTCGATGTGCCACATGATCTCGGTGTATCGCCCGAACACCGAGCCGCTTTCCGCATCGCGATCGGCCGCCCGCAGCTGGCGCACCTGCGCGAGATCGCGATTGCTGACGGCCTTCAGCGCCGCGAGCGGATGGCTGCGCGCCGCGACCGGCACGAACTGCACGTGGCCGAGCGTCGTCGCGCCGAATTCGACCGGCGTCGCTTCGACCGTTGCCGCGATGCAGATGTCGAGCGCGCCGTGCTTCAGCAGCGCGGCTGCGTCGGCACTGTTCGGCTGCAGCAGTTCGAGCTGAAGCTCCGGAAAACGTTGCTCGAGTTCCAGGCACAGCAGATGGACGGCCGTCTGCGGCAGGATCGGATCGATGCCGAGCCGCAGCCGGTGCCCGCGCCCGCCCGCCAGGCTGTACGCCTTGCGTTCCAGCGTCGCCGCCGCGTTCAGCGTGGCTTGCGCGAAGCCGAGCAGCACCTCGCCCTCGGCCGTCAGTGACACTTGATGAAGATCCCGATCGAACAGGCGAACGCCGAGATCGGCTTCGAGATTGGCGAGCGCCGTGCTTACCGTCGATTGCGCCTTGCCGAGCCGCCGCGCGGCGGCCGACAACCCGCCGTGCTTGGCGATTGCGATGAAGATCGCGAGATGATCGAGCGTCATGTTAGTTATCGATAAATTCGATTACGGTCAATTATGCCATTCGATAGGTCGGCCGTAGGATGGCGTCGCGAAAAGCGATTCGAACGATTCGAACGATTCGACAACCAAGGAGACGAGATGCGCGCAACCCAGCGTTCGGTATTCGACTGGATCGACAGCCACACGACCGAGCTGTCCGACTGGCACCAGGTGATCTGGCATTTCGCGGAACCGGCGTTCCGCGAGTACAAGTCCAGCGCCTGGTATGTGGAGCAACTCCGGGCGGCCGGCTTCGACGTCGAGGCCGGCAGCGGCGGCATGCCCACGGCGTTCGTCGCGACGTTCCGGCAGGGCGAAGGCCCGACGGTCGCGACCTACGCGGAATACGATGCGGTGCCCGGCAACTGCCAGGCCGCGTCGACGCGGCGCGAGCCGCGCGGCCACCTGTCGCGCTTTGCACCGGGCCACACGGATCCGCATTCGGCGCTCGGCATCAGCGCACTCGGCGGCCTGCTGGCCGCGAAGGACGCGATGGTGCGCCACGGGCTGCAGGGCACGCTGAAGTTCTTCGGCGAGCCGGCGGAGAAGCTGCGCGCGTCGAAGCCGATCCACGCGGCAAAGGGCTACTACGACGGCCTCGACGCGGCGGTCAGCTTCCATCCGACCTACCTGCTGCCGCTGTGCAATACGACGGTGTGGGATACGCATTGCGGGGTGGGATACAACTACATCTACACCTTCACGTGCGACGATCCGCAGAACTGGATTGCGTCGGACAAGCTGAGCCCGATTCCGCAGAACCACCTCGCCGCACGCGCGCCGGGCGCGAACGACGCGCTGCTCCATTTCTACCAGCTCAACGAAGGGCTGCGCCGTTCGATGCTGCCGGCCACCGGGCTGTGGAGCTTCAACGAGGCGATCCTCGTTGCGGGGCAGGCGACCGCCGACAACCTGCCGCCGCACGTTGCACAGATCAACTTCATGGTGCGCACCGATTCGGTCGAGCAGGCCGAGACGATCAGCCAGGTCATGGACCAGAACGCCGAAGCCGCCGCTCGAGCCACGCACTGCAAATGGAAGAAGACGTGGGTCAGCAAGTCGCGCGGCGGCCTGCCGAACCATGCGCTCGCGCGAGCGACCTACGCGAACCTGGAACGCGCCGGCGCGCCGCGCTGGAACGGCGACGCGATCCGCATCGCGCAGGAGATCCAGCGCAACCTCGGCATCGACGCGATGGCCGAACCGTTTCTGCCGGTGACCGAGCAACTGATCGATCCGGAGGACTGCGAAGCCGCACTGCGCAAGCAGATGCCGTCGTGGCAGAAGTACATGACCTCCGACGACTACACCGAGTACACGTGGCATTGCCCGACGGTGCGGCTCTACGTGGCCCGTCCGATGCTGAAGGCGCCGCAGGGCTTCGTGTATCCGGACTGGGTGGCCAATGCGCTCGGCGGTATCCGCGAGACGATCGACCCGATGATCGTCAGCGCGTCGAAGACGATCGGCGCGACGCTCGTCGACCTGCTCGAGGACCGCGACCTGCTGCGTGCGGCGCAGGACGAATTCGCGCAGCGCACGGAGGGCGGCGTGGGCGGGCGCGCGTGGGAAGCACCGATGCTCGATGCCGATTTCCGCGTGCCGCACCAGTATCGCTGGCCCGAGTACGTGACGACCGTGCGCGGCGAGGAATGGACCATTCCGTACCGCGACGACGAGTAACGCGCCACCCGATCCGTCAACGCATTCATTCGAACGATTCCAATGACCCGATCGGCCGCGGGCAACGCGGCCGTCGCAGGAGACAAGACATGGAACATGTCGCCCAGGCATCGCATCCGTCGGCCATCGAAGGCCGCTCGATCGACTATGTGCCGAAACACGAACGGAGTGCGAAGCTCCGTCACCAGGGACCGTTCTGGTTCGTCGGCAATTTTCACTTCCTGACCGTTTCGATCGGTTTCGTCGGCCCCGCGATGGGGCTGTCGGCCGGCTGGACGACGCTCGCCGGTGCGCTCGGCATCATGTTCGGCACGGTGTTCATGGCGTTCCACGGCTCGCAGGGGCCCGAGATGGGATTGCCGCAGATGATCCAGTCGCGTGCGCAGTTCGGCTATCGCGGCGTCGTGCTCGCGCTGGTGGCCGCATTGTTCGTGTTCTTCGGCATCAACGTCGTGAACGTCGCGCTGATCGTCGAAGGCGTGCACAACATTCTCGGCTACGACTCGAAGCCGGTCGGCCTCGTCGCCATCGCGATCGGCGCGCTGCTGGCGATCTACGGGCACGACGCGATGCACCGCGCGTTCAAGTGGTCGCTGTATGCGACGCTGCCCGTCTACGTGATCGTGACGGTGCTTGCGATGATGCACGCCGGTGGCGGTGAAGCGGGCAGACCGATGCCGAACCTCGGCTTCAACTGGGTCGCGTTCGTCACGCAGTTCGCGGTATCGGCCAGCTACAACATCGGCTACGCGCCGTACGTGTCGGACTACACGCGTTACCTGCCGGCGGATACGCGGCGCAAGCCGCTGATCGCGGCGGTGTTCGTCGGCGCATCGCTGTCCGGTGCATGGATGATCGCGCTCGGCGCGTCGCTCGCGCAGTCGCTGTCCGCGACGAACGTGCTGTCCGCGATCTATGGGCTCGGCAACGCGGCGGCGCCCGGGTTCGGCGCGCTGCTCGTGACCGTGGCCGTTGTCGGGTTCGTGCCGATCATCGCGTTGAACACGTACAGCGCGACGCTGACCGTGCTGACGGGCGCCGATTGCCTGAAGCCGCTGACCCCGGGCCGCCGTGCGCGCGTGACGACGATCGTCGCCATCAGCGTGCTGCTTGCCGTGTGCATCCTGCTCCTGAAGGGCGGCGGCCTGAACCTGCTGAACCTGTTCCTGACGACGCTGCTGTACTTCCTCGTGCCCTGGACGGCGGTGAACCTGGTCGACTACTTCTTCGTCCGCAAGGGCCATTACGTGATCCCGCATTTCTTCCGCCCCGATGGCATCTACGGCGCCTGGCAGGCGACCGGGATCGCCGCCTACCTGATCGGCTTCGCCGCGATGATTCCGTTCTTCAGCATCTTCGATCCGTCCACCGGCAAGGCGGTGTTCGTCGGCTTCATCGCGCAGCGGCTGCACGAGATCGACATTGCGTGGCTCGTCGGGTTGATCGTGTCGGGCGGCGTGTACTACCGGTTGTCCCGCAAGCTCGATCTCGACGCGGAAAGGGCGCTGGTCCGCGCACACGAGTCCGTTTGAGTGGCTAGCCGGGCAGCATCCGCCGGCATCCGTATTCACCCTGCATCGCCACGCGCGATCGCGCATCGACCTCGCGCCCGACGGGCGCGAGGTCACATCCTTGCAACGCATTCGTCGATGTATTGCGCCGCACGCCCTTGACGGCAACGACGACGCGCATGCGTTGACGGCCGTCCTGCCTCGTTCGACACGCATTGCCGCTTCGATGCGCGACGCGTCGGATTCCGTGTCCCGGCTTCGTCTGCCGAATAACGATGCGTTCCTGAAACATTTCCTCCGATGACAAGCCGCGTGACCGTCCGTGTTTTGCGATGACGCTTGTCCCGCTTTGGTTTGCGCCGCATGGCACGCGCTTTGCGGTTGACGCGGTGCCGCCGGTGCAAACGAAACACGCAACAACGACGAACGCATCGGCGGCACGCAACGACATCGAAACAGACGGGGAATCGGATCGGGGCTGCGGGCACCGCCTGGAGCGGCGTACCTGCCGCGCATGTCGTATCGGTCATGCGCACGGGGCAACGCGCTCCCGATCCGTCGAACAGCAAGCGTGCTTGCAAGGTGTCGTGCCGGGGTTCGCATCGCGCAGGGCGGCGCAGGCCGCATGCGTTGGCGAGGCGCGCCCGGCACATGTCGGGGGAGGCGCCCGTGAAAACGACGGTGAACCAATGGGCAGCGGTCGCGGTGATGTGCGCCGCGAGCGCACACGCGCAGGAGATCTACCTGCAGGGTGGTACGCAGGGCGTCGGCATCGGCGCGGCCGTGAGCTTCAATTCGATGCTGGGCGCGCATGCGGACTTCAATGCGATCGATCTTTCGCATGACTTCACGGTGGCTGGCAATCGCTATCAGGACGACCTGAAGCTGCGTCAGGGCGGCCTGTACGCGGACATCTTTCCATGGCGAGGCAGCGGCTTCCGGGCGACGCTCGGCCTGCGCTTCAACGACGACGATCTCCGCGGCGTATCGGTGCCGACCAACGGCACCTATGTGTTCGGCGGCAAGCGCTATCCGGCGATGCCGGGGATGTACGCGGTGGCGGAAGCGCGCTATCCGACCGTGATGCCGTATTTCGGGATCGGCTACGGGCATCGGCCGGCGTCGAAGGGGCTGGGGTTCGTTGCCGATCTCGGCGTGGCGTACGGGATACCGAAATGTTCGTACACGCTGTCGCCGGAACTGGCAGCCGCGGCCGGGCCGGCGAAGAGTCAGATCCTGGCCTCCAGCGGGCTGGATTCGCTGCGGCAGGTGATGTCGCGCTATCGGTGGTACCCGGTGTTGCAGATCGGGATTTCGTATCGGTTCTGAGTGGCTGGGCGGGCGTCGCGTGTGCCGGGGAGGGCAATGCCGGCATCGCCGATACGGGCGTGGCAACGGGTGTTGGCAAGACGACCGACCGACAGCCGACGCGAGCACTGCGCGCGGAGGCAGTGATTGCCGCCGCGTCGCTGCGGTTTGCGTGCGCCTCCACAAGAGATGGTGAATAGCCGATCGGCCATCTTTCCCGCCGTTCCGATCCGGCTTACCTTGCAGACAGCAATTCGACCCGTCGGGCGAGCGGCGCATGCCGAGAGGATTCATGCGGCCCGTTGCCGTTCGCCGACGCCAATCACCGTCCTCCTTCCGTCAATGGCGATGATAGCAATGATTGCAATTCGCAGTCGCGCCGCTATCATTGATATCAAACCCGGATGGAGGAACTCATGGCAAATCTACTGGTGCGTAACGTGGATGACAGTATCGTTCAGAGCCTGCGCGAGCAGGCTGCGGCTAACGGCAGGAGTGCCGAGGCCGAACATCGGGCCATTCTGGCCGATGCGCTCGGCCGGCCGAAGCGAAAGACATTTGCGCAAGTGCTGATGAGCATGCCCGATGTTGGCGACGACGCGGATTTTCAACGTGTTCAGGATTCCGGCGAGGCCAGGCGTGTATTTGATTGACACGAATATCATCAGCGAAATCAGGAAGGGCAAGCGAACCAACCGTGGCGTGCGGGCGTTCTTCAGGCAGGCCACGGCCGATGCGAGCCCGCTTTACCTGTCCGTCGTGACGGTTGCTGAACTTCGCCGTGGCGTCGATCTGATCCGTCATCGCGGCGATCATCCTCAGGCGTCGGCGCTCGAGGCCTGGATGGCGACCATCCTGTCCGGCTATGCGCCGAACATCCTGCCGGTCGACATCGAGATCAGCCAGATGTGGGGGCATTTGCGCGTGCCCGATCCGACGCACGAGCTCGACAAGCTGATCGCGGCCACCGCGCTGATCAACGATCTCACGGTGGTCACGCGGAATGTCGCGGATTTCGCCCGCACCGGCGTCCGGCTGCTGAACCCGTTCGACTGACCCGGGTTGCCGCGCTGCGGCAATCCACACCTGTTCCCCGTCTCCTCCCGCATGCATAGCCCGTCCCGCCGGGCTTCCGCGCTTTCCCGCGCCGCTCGAATTCCCCGCCGCCTCTCGTCCCAACAGACGATGTAACACCACCCCCGACCGGCCAGAATCCTTTCACGAACAACGGATTCTGAACCAGGAGGAGGCCGACATGATCGATGTCCGTGCGCTTGGCTATGTCGTCGTCGAGGCGACGCGCGTCGATGCGTGGCGCCGCTACGCGGAAGACGTGCTGGGCATGCAGGCGCTCGACGCGCCCGACGGCGCGCTGTACCTGAAGATGGACGAGCGCGATTTCCGCTACGTGATCGTCCCCGGCTCGACCGACCGCTATTTCGCGTCGGGCTGGGAACTGCCCGACGGCGCCGCGTTCGACGCCGCGCTTGCTGCGCTGCAGCGTGCGGGCGTCGAGCCGGTGCGCGCCACCCGCGACGAAGCCGCGCTGCGCCGCGTGCAGGCGATGGCGTGGTGCACCGACCCGTCCGGCAACCGTCACGAGCTGTACTGGGGCGCGCGCTGCGACTTTCGCCGCTTCGTGTCGCCGCTGGGCGTCTCGCACTTCGTCACCGGCGAGATGGGGCTCGGCCACGCGGTGCTGCCCGCGCCGCAGTTCGACGCGACCGACGCATTCGTGCGCGGCGTGCTCGGCTTCGAGCTGTCCGACATCTATCGCGTGAAGTTCACGCCCGATCCGGCGGAACCCGAGAAGCGCATCCACTTCATGCACTGCCGCAACGCGCGCCATCACAGCCTCGCGCTGTTCGAGATGGCCGTGCCGTCGGGCTGCGTGCACGTGATGGCGGAAGTCGATTCGATGGACGAAGTGGGGCGCGCGCTGGATCGCGTGGCCGCGCACGACGTGAAGATGTCCGCGACGCTCGGCCGTCACTGCAACGACCAGATGATCTCTTTCTACATGAAGACCCCCGGCGGCTTCGATCTCGAATACGGCTTCGGCGGCCTCACGGTCGACTGGTCGAAGCACGCGGTGTTCGAGGCCACGAAGGTGAGCCAGTGGGGCCACGATTTCAGCATCGGATACCGGTAAGCCAGCACGATGACGATGAAACCTCTCGACAAGACGATGTCCGCGCGCGACGTGGTCGCGCAACTCGCCGACGGCATGACGATCGGCATCGGCGGATGGGGGCCGCGGCGCAAGCCGATGGCGCTGGTGCGCGAAATCGCGCGCTCGAACCTGAAGGACCTGACGATCGTCGCGTACGGCGGCGCCGATGTCGGCCTCCTGTGCGCGGCGAACAAGGTGCGCAAGGTGGTGTTCGGCTTCGTGTCGCTCGACGTGATCCCGCTCGAACCGCATTTCCGCCGGGCTCGCGAGCAGGGCCGCGTCGACGTGCTCGAACTCGACGAAGGGATGCTGCAGCTCGGCCTGCGCGCGGCTGCCGCACGCTTGCCGTTCCTGCCGACGCGTGCCGGGCTCGGCACCGCGCTGCTCGATCACGCGCCGCAACTGCGCACCGTGCAATCGCCGTACGACGACGGCGAGACGCTGCTCGCGATGCCCGCGCTCGAACTCGATGTCGCACTGCTGCACGTGAACGCGGCCGACCGGATGGGCAACACGCGCATCGACGGCCCCGATCCGTTCTTCGATGCATGGATGGCACGTGCCGCACAGCGTTGCTACGTGTCGGCGGAAACGGTCGACGCGTCGCTCGCGAGCGAAGACCTCGACGCCGCCAAACGCAACCCGTTCGAACGCTCGCTCGTCAGCGGCGTCGTGCATGCGCCGGGCGGTGCACACCCGACGTCATGCGGGCCGGCCTACGGCTGGGACCTGCCGCACCTGCGCGCGTACTGCGCCAGTGCGGAAGACGACGCGAAAACGACGGCGTACCTGCGCGACGTGGTCGGCCAGGACGAACGCCAGTACCTCGAAGGCGTCGGCGGCCTGTCGCACGTGACGACGCTGCCGTTGCCGATTCTGTAAAGGAGCGCCTGTGAGCGAATCTCTCGACCATTCCCTCGCGGAACTGATGATCGTCGCGTCCGCGCGACTCTGGCGCGACGACGGCGAAGTGCTGGCGACCGGCATCGGCACGGGCCCGCGGCTCGCGGCCGGCCTCGCGCGGCTCGCGTACAACAACGGGCTGTTGCTGACCGACGGCGAAGCGTATCTCGTCGAGGAGCCGGTGCCGCTTGGGCCCCGCCCCGACGGCTATCGCGTGAAGGCGAGCGGCTGGATGACCTACGAGCGCGTGTTCGACTGCCTGTGGCACGGCCGCCGCCATGCGCTGGTGATGCCGACGCAGATCGACCGCTTCGGCCAGGCCAACATCTCGTGGCTCGGCGACGACTACGCGCGCCCGAAAACCCAACTGCTCGGCGCACGCGGCTTCCCCGGCAACACGACGAACCACGCGAACTCGTTCTTCGTCAGCGGCCACGGCAAGCGCACGTTCGTCGAGCGCGAAGTCGACATGGTGTGCACGGTCGGCTACAACCCGGCGCGCCGGCTGCCCGGGATGAAGACCTTCGTCGACCTGCGCAGCATCGTCACCGATCTGTGCGTGATGGATTTCGGCGGGCCCGACCACGCGATCCGCGTGCGTTCGCTGCATCCGGGCGTGAGCTTCGACGAGGTGCAGGACGCGACCGGCTTCCCGCTGATCGCCGCACCCGATCTCGGCACGACGGCCCCGCCGAACGCGGAAGACCTGCGCATCGTGCGCGCGCTCGATCCGCACAACCTGCGCGCGACGATCGTGCGCAAC
The DNA here is from genome assembly GCF_017104585.1 of Burkholderia sp. Ac-20392. Lineage (NCBI taxonomy): Bacteria > Pseudomonadati > Pseudomonadota > Betaproteobacteria > Burkholderiales > Burkholderiaceae > Burkholderia > Burkholderia sp. Ac-20392. The sequence goes on along the minus strand of NZ_JAAGPB010000154.1, from coordinate 4,434 downwards.
AATCCGGCGCCGCGCCGGGGATGAGGTCAGACATGGAAGCGACCCAGGTGACCTTCGGCGACGGTGTCGTCGACTACGCGGTCGAGGATGGCATCGCGACGATCACGATGAACCGTCCCGAGTATCACAACGCGCAGAACTCGAAGATGACGTATGCGCTCGACGCGGCGTTCCGGCGCGCGGCGCACGACGACGCGGTGAAGGCGATCGTGCTCGCGGGCGCCGGCAAGCATTTCTCGGCGGGCCACGACATCGGCACGCCGGGCCGCGACATCCACGAGTCGTTCGACCGTGCCTCGCTGTGGTACGACCACGTCGACAAGGAAGGCGGCGAATTCCTCTACGCACGCGAGCAGGAGGTGTACCTCGGGATGTGCCGGCGCTGGCGCGATTTGCCGAAGCCGACGATCGCGATGGTGCAGGGCGCATGCATCGCGGGCGGGCTGATGCTCGCGTGGGTGTGCGACCTGATCGTCGCGTCGGAGGACGCGTTCTTCGCCGATCCGGTCGTGCGGATGGGGATTCCGGGCGTCGAGTATTTTGCGCATGCGTATGAGCTGAACCCGCGCATCGCGAAGGAATTCCTGTTCCTCGGCGAGCGGATGCCGGCGGAGCGTGCGTACCAGATGGGGATGGTCAACCGCGTGGTGCCGCGCGAGCGGCTGCGCGATGCGACCTACGCGATCGCCGCGAAGATCGCGACGATGCCGCGCCTCGGGCTCACGCTGACCAAGCAGGCGCTGAATCACGTCGAGGAACTGCAGGGCAAGCGCGCGGCGATGGATGCGGCGTTCGCATGGCATCACTTCGCGCATGCGCACAACGAGCTGGTGAGCGGCGATCGCCTCGGCGGCTACGACGCGCGCAGCATGGCCAGCTCGCAGCGCCAGCCGAACGGCGCGGACCGCAGCGACGCGCAGGCGCAGGCACCGGTCGCCGTCAACGGAGCCGCCGCATGAGCACGACGCTGCATACGCCTTTGTGCGACCTGCTCGGCTGCCGTTACCCGATCGTGCAGACCGCGATGGGCTGGGTGGCCGATGCACGGCTCGTCGCGGCCACCAGCAACGCCGGCGGCTTCGGCTTCCTGGCCGGCGCGACGCTCGAACCCGAGCAGGTCGAGGCCGAGATCCTGAAAGTGAAGTCGCTGACGGACCAGCCGTTCGGCATCAATTTCCACATGTTCCAGAAGAACGCGCAGCAGGTCGTCGAGCTGGCGATCAAGCACCGGCTGCGCGCGGTGAGCTACGGCCGTGGGCCTGATGCGAAGACGATCCGCCGCTTCAAGGATGCCGGCATCGTCTGCATGCCGACGGTCGGCGCGCCGAAGCATGCGGCGAAAGCGGTCGAACTCGGCGCGGACATCGTCACCGTGCAGGGTGCGGAGGGCGGCGGCCACACGGGCTCGGTGCCGACCACGCTGCTGCTGCCGAAGGTGCTCGATGCGGTGCGCGTGCCGGTGGTCGCGGCCGGCGGGTTCTTCGACGGGCGCGGGCTGGCCGCTGCGCTCGCGTACGGCGCGGCCGGCATCGCGATGGGCACGCGCTTCCTGATGAGCGCCGAATCGCCGGTGCCGCGCGAGACGCTCGAGCGCTATGTCGCGGTGGGCGACCCGGCGCGCATCCGCGTGTCGGACGCGCTTGACGGGCTGCCGCAACGGATGATCGACAACCCGTACCTGCTGAAGCTTGAACGCTTCGGCCCGCTGCGCCGCACGTGGTTCGCATTGAAGACCGCCGAAGCATGGCGCCGCCAGAACGGCCTGAGCACGGGCGACATGCTCGGCCTCGCGATCAAGGCGCTGCGCTCGCATGACTACACCGCGAGCCAGACGCTGATGGCCGCGAACGCACCGTTCCTGATCCAGCGCGCGATCGTCGAGGGCCGCCCGGATGAAGGCGTGCTGCCGAGCGGCCAGGCGGCCGCGATGATCGGCGCGATCGAATCGTGCGACGCGTTGATCGCGCGGATCGTCGCGGAAGCCGGCGAGCGGATTGACGCACTGGCCGCGCTGCGCGGCGCGGCAGCGGCGCAGGCCGCATGAAAAACATCACAGGGAGGCAATGGAGATGACAGCATCCAATCAACCGGCCGGCGCGATGCCGTTCCGGATCGATCGCGCAGACGGCATCGCCGAACTGGTGATCGCCCATCCGCCCGTGAACGCGCTCGACGCGCAGGGCTGGCACGCACTTTCCCGTGCGCTCGACGCACTCGGCGAAGACGACGACATCCGCGTGATCGTCGTGCGCGGTGAAGGGCGCGGCTTCTGCGCGGGCGTCGACATCAAGGAACTGGCCGCGCATCCGGAGCGGATCGTGGCGGTCAACGCCGGTAACTACGAGACGTTCCGCGCGGTGCACCGCAACCCGAAGCCGGTGATCGCGGCCGTGCACGGCTTCGTGCTCGGCGGCGGGATCGGCATCTGCGGCGCGGCGGACATCGTCGTCGCGGCCGACTGCGCGCGCTTCGGCGTGCCCGAGATCGATCGCGGCGCGATGGGCGGCGGCGCGCATCTGCAGCGGCTGTTCGGCGTGCAGAAGGTGCGCGCGATGTACTTCACCGGCGACATGATCGACGCGGCCGAAGCGTATCGGCTCGGCGCGGTCGAGCAGGTCGTGACGCGCGACACGCTGCGCGACGCGGCGCTCGCGATCGCCCGCAAGATCGCGGAGAAGAGCCCGGCGATGGTGCGGCTCGCGAAAGAGGCGCTGAACGGCGTCGAGGACGGCGATCTCGAGGACAAGTACCGCTGGGAGCAGGGTTTCACGCTGCAGGCGTACATGACGAACGACTCGACGGAAGCGCGCGCCGCGTTCGTCGAGAAGCGCGATGCGCGGTTCGATGCGCAGGCAACCGCCGAGGAGGCACGCGCATGAACCTGACCTATACGCCGCAGCAACAGGCGTTCCGCGCGGAGATCCGCGAATGGCTCGCCACGCACGTGCCGCGCGAGCGCTTGCCGAGCTTCGACACCGAGGAAGGCTTCGCCGCGCATCGCGAATGGGAGCGCACGCTGCATTCGGGCCGCTGGAGCATGGTCACGTGGCCGCGCGAACTCGGCGGGCGCGGCTGCGACCTGATCGAGTGGCTGATCTTCGAGGAAGAGTACTGGCGCGCCGATGCACCGATGCGCGTGAACCAGAACGGCATCTTCCTGCTCGGCCCGACGCTGATGGATTTCGGCACGGCGGAGCAGAAGGCGCGCTTCCTGCCCGCGATGGCGGCCGGCGAGCACGTGTGGGCGCAGGGCTGGTCGGAGCCGAACGCTGGCTCGGACATGGCCGCGATCCGCACGACGGCCGCCCGCATCGGCGACGAATACGTGCTGAACGGCCAGAAGATCTGGTCGACGCGCGCGGTGTGGGCCGACTGGCTGTTCGGCCTGTTCCGCAGCGATCCCGAATCGTCGCGTCACCACGGGCTCACGTTCCTGATGGTGCCGCTGTCCGCGCCGGGCATCACGGTGCGGCCGATCCGCCAGCTCAACGGGCAGACGGGTTTCGCGGAAATCTTCTTCGACGACGTGCGCGTGCCGGTCGAGAACCGGCTCGCGGCCGAAGGCGCGGGCTGGCAGGTCGCGATGGCGACGGCCGGGTTCGAGCGCGGGCTGATGCTGCGTTCGCCGGCACGGTTCCAGCGCACCGCACAGGCGCTGCGCGACCTGTATCTCGCCCATCGCGACAGCGCCGACCGCGACCCGACGCTGCGCGAGCGCGTGGTGCAGGCTTGGATGGATGCGCAGGCGTATGCGCTGTCGACCTACGCGACCGCGAGCCGGCTGCTGAAAGGCGGCCATATCGGCGCGGAGTCGAGCACCAACAAGGTGTTCTGGTCGGAGCTCGATTTGCGCATGCACCAGGCCGCGCTCGACATCCTCGGCGCGCACGGCGAGGTCGTCCCGCAGACGGCCGCGCAGCACGCGACGCTCGGCCACTGGCTCGACGGTTTCCTGTTCGCCCAGGCCGGCACGATCTATGCGGGCACCAACGAGATCCAGCGCAACATCGTCGCCGAACGGATGCTCGGCATGCCGCGCGCGTAAGCGCGCCGGCGCCACCCTTACTGAACGGACATCGTATGGATTTCGTATTCGATGAAGACCAGGAAGCGCTCGCGGACAGCGTGAAGCGCCTGCTGATGACCGAGATGACGCCCGAGCTGATCCGCGAGCTCTGGGCCACGCCGACCGGGCGGTCGGACGACCTGTGGGCGCTGTTCGCGTCGCAGGGGCTGACCGCCGTGTCGGTGCCCGAGGCGCATGGCGGCCTCGGCCTGACCGAAGCGGAATGGGCGCTGCTCGCGCAGACCTACGGCTATTTCGGCAGCCCCGAGCCGCTGCTCGACACGGCGCTCGTGTCCGCCGGCGTGCTGGCGCGGCTGCCGGCGAGCGACTGGCGCGATGCGCTGCTGCGCGACATCGCCGAAGGGCGA
>NZ_JAAGPB010000153.1:0-17679 GCF_017104585.1 Burkholderia sp. Ac-20392 | reverse complement strand
CGCCGCATGCGCCACGGCCGCGCCCGCGCCGCCCGCGCCGAGCTGGACGACGCGTTCGAGCGACGCGTCGGGCAACCCGCGGCGGAACGATTTCGCAAAGCCCGACCAGTCGGTGTTGTGGCCGATCCGCTTGCCGTCCTTGAACAGCACGGTATTCACCGCGCCGAGCGCACGCGCATCGTCCGACAGTGCGTCAAGGTGCTCGATCACGCGCTGCTTGCACGGGTGCGTGATGTTCAGGCCGTTGTAGCCCATCCGCTGCGCGGCATCGAGCAGTTGCGGCAGTGCGTCGACGGTCACGCCGAGCGCGTCGAGATCGATGCGCCGGTAGACATACCCGAGCCCCTGGCGGAAGCCTTCTTCCTCGTGCATCGCGGGCGACAGCGAGCCGCCGATGCCCTGGCCGATCAGGCCGATCAGAAACGACGGGCGGCTCATCGTGCGGCTCCCTGCGCGAACAGCGTCGCCAGACGCTGCAGCGCGAAGATGTAGCCGTCGGTGCCGCAGCCGCAGATCACAGCTTCGGCAACCGCCGACACATAAGAATGGTGACGGAACGCTTCGCGGCGATGCACGTTCGAGATATGCACTTCGATCACCGGCTTCGCGATCGCGGACAGCGCGTCGGCCAGCGCCACCGACGTATGCGTATAGGCCGCCGGGTTGATCACGATGCCGTGCGTGTCGTGACGCGCGGCGTGCAGCCAGTCGATCAGCTGGTGCTCGGCGTTCGACTGGCGGAAGTCGATTTCCAGCCCGAGCGCCTCTCCCGCCGTGCGGCAGCGCTGCTCGACATCGGCGAGCGTTTCCGCGCCGTAGATATGGGGCTCGCGCGTCCCCAGCAGATTCAGGTTCGGGCCGTTCAGCACCAGCACCTTGTGCTTGCTCATGGTGATTCTGCTCCTAAAACAGGGGCGGACCGTGACCGGCATCGCCTCGAAAACATCGGAATTTGGCGCTAGTGTGCGCCCGGGAATGCGGGCTGTCTTTTCGGGTTTTCGCTAATTTGTACCACCTAGTTAGTTTGTACAATACGCATCACTAGCCCAGTAAATTCGGGATATGGCGTTCACCAGGAATTCAACGACTGGTTCATTCAGGGTCGATTCGACCGACGCCATGCCCCGCTCATCCGCAGGAATCGCCCATGCAGCGCTCGATCGCCACCGTGTCACTGTCCGGCACGCTCGCCGAGAAACTCGCCGCCATCCAGGCCGCGGGCTTCGACGGCGTCGAAATCTTCGAAAACGACCTCGTCTACTTCGATGGATCGCCGGCCGACGTCCGGCGCATGGCCGCCGATCTCGGCCTCGACATCGTGCTGTTCCAGCCGTTTCGCGACTTCGAGGGGGTGAGCGCGGCCCAGCTCGCGCGCAACCTCGACCGGATCAAGCGCAAGTTCGACGTGATGCATGCGCTCGGCGCCGACCGCATCCTGGTGTGCAGCAACGTGTCGGCCGACACGATCGCGGACGACGGGCTGCTCGTCGACCAGCTTGGCGCGCTCGCCGAAGCCGCGCGGCAGGCCGGCGTGGTCGCCGCGTACGAAGCGCTCGCGTGGGGCCGCGTCGTGAAGCGGTACGGCCATGCGTGGAAACTCGTGAATGCCGTGAACAGCCCGCACCTCGGCCTGGCGCTCGACAGCTTCCATACGCTGTCGCTCGACGATTCGCCGGACGCGATCGCCGACATCCCCGGCGAGCGGATCGCGTTCGTGCAGATCGCCGATGCGCCGAAGCTCGCGATGGACGTGCTCGAATGGAGCCGCCATTACCGCTCGTTCCCGGGCCAGGGCGACTTCGACCTCGCGCGCTTCACCGCGCGGGTGATCGAGTCCGGCTATACGGGGCCGCTGTCGCTCGAGATCTTCAATGACGGCTTCCGCGCGGCGCCGACCGCGATCACGGCCGCCGACGGGCATCGCTCGCTGCTCTATCTCGAAGAACTGACGCGCGAACGGCTCGCGCAGGACGGCCGCGCACCGGCCGCCAGCCAGCCGCTGTTCGCGCCGCCGGCGCCGCCCGCGCACGTCGGGTTCCAGTTCATCGAATTCGCGGTCGACGCGCAGGCAGCGGCGACAGTCGGCGAATGGCTCGGCCGGATGCGCTTCCGGCTCGCGGGCCGGCATCGGTCGAAGGACGTGACGCTGTTCCAGCACGGCGCCGCGTCGATCGTGCTGAACGCGGAGCGCGACTCGTTCGCCGATGCGTTCTTCCAGCAGCACGGGCTGTCGCTGTGTGCATCGGCATTCCGCGTCGACGACGCGAAAGTGGCGTTCGAGCGCGCGGCCGGCTTCGGCTATGCGCCGTTCTCCGGCCGCGTCGGGCCGAACGAGCGCGTGTTGCCGAGCGTGCAGGCGCCGGACGGCAGCCTCGAGTACTTCGTCGATGAAGCGCCGAACGCGCCGACGCTGTACGAATCGGACTTCGTGCTGACCGACATCGACGGTCCGAGCGAAGTCGGGCCGCTCACAGGTATCGACCACGTGTGCCTCGCACTGCCGGCCGACGCGCTCGATACGTGGATCCTGTTCTTCAAGACGGCGTTCGGCTTCGAAGCCGAACGCAGCTGGCTCGTGCCCGACCCGTACGGGCTGATGCGCAGCCGCGCGGTGCGCAGCGCCGACGGTTCGGTGCGGATCGCGCTGAACGCGTCGGTCGACCGGCACACGGCAGTTGCCGAATCGCTCGACCGCTACCACGGCACGGGGCTGAACCACGTCGCGTTCCGCACGGACGACATCGTGAAGACGATCGCCGCGTTCGCGGCCGACGGCATTCCGTTCCTGCGCATTCCACCGAACTACTACGACGATCTCGCCGCTCGCTACGCGCTGCCGGACGAACTGATCGACACGCTGAGCACGCATCACCTGCTGTACGACCGCGACGAGCACGGCGGCGAATTCCTGCATGCGTATACAGAACTGGTCGACAACCGCTTCTCGCTCGAGATCGTCGAGCGGCGCGGCGGATACGACGGCTATGGCGCGACGAATGCGGCCGTGCGGCTGGCCGCACAGGCACAGCGCAGAAAATAAGGGAAGGAAGCCGACCGGGACTTAAGGGGCGAATCACATTCGCGGCCCACGACGGCCTCAAAGGGCCGCATCCCGCGCGCACCATCGTGGTGAATCACGCGGCCGCGCACCCGCCCGCGCGGCTGGCCGCGATCGGGCCGGAAACCGCATTCCATAGGGCGTTACATCCGGTAACCCGTACCGCAGCGCAGCATCCCGTCGCCCACTACGGTTTTAAGAATCGCTTAAGTCTTCGACGGCACCATCCGCAACCAGTACCCGATGGTTATCTCGAAAAGGAGGAAAGCGATGAGCGCCGTAGAAGCACCCGCGGGCCGCCAGGCCGCGCCCCCTGCAAAGAAGACGATGCTGCGCCGCCTGCTCAGTCATCATGAAATCGCGACGCTGCTCGTGCTGCTGCACGCACCGATCGGCGCGAACGCCAAACCCGAACTGCCTGCACTGCAGGAAGCCGGTCTCGTCGAGATGGTCAAGCTCGACGCCGATACGGCACCCAGCTTCCGGCTGACCGAAGACGGCACGGCCGTCCTGAAAGGGCTCGGCTACCGCTGAGCCGCCGTTTTCACCCCTTTCCCGTTTTCCCGCATCACCCCGATCCCAGCGACTCGCCGGCCCTTTCGGCGTGTCGCGTCACCCTGCCCGTTCCTGCAGCATCAACCGGTATTCCGTCGGCGTCACGCCGACCGTCGCCTTGAACTGGCGCGTGAACGCGCTGTGATCGGTATAGCCGCATAGCGCCGCGACGTCGGTCACCTTGTCGTGCGTGACGAGCAGCGCGGTGGCCGCGTCGAGCCGCGTCTTCAGCAGCACCTGGCGCGGCGTCAGGTGGAACACCTTGTGGAAGTAGCGTTCGAGCTGCGCGACCGACATCCCGGCCATCTGCGCGAGCTGCTTCAGGTTCAGCGGCTGCACGTAGTGATCCTGGATGTGCTGGACCACGTCGGCGAGCCGGCTGTACGCCGGGTGCGATCCCTCGTGCGCCTTCAGGTCGCGCGAGATGCCCGCGAGGCCGACCACCCTGCCCGCGGCGTCGCGCAACGGCTCCTTGCAGGTCAGGCACCAGCCCGGCTGACGGCCCGGATACAGGTGCAGCTCGAGCTGGTCCATCAGTTGCTGGCCGGCGTTGATCGTCGCCATGTCCTGCTCGAAATAGCTGCGGCCGAAGCGGCGCGGAAACACCTCGTCGGCCGTCTTGCCGAGCAGGTCGCGCTTGTCCTTGTAGCCGCAGCGCATCGCCAGCGTGCGATTGACGATCGCGTAGCGGCCGCTCGCATCCTTCACGAAGAACGCGACGTCCGGCAGGGCATCGAACACCGGTTCGAGCAGGCGGAAGTGCGCAAGCATCGCGCCGAGATCGGCGTTGTCGGGCTGGTAGCGCAACGGTTCGGACAGGCTCATGGGCGGTACGGCAAGCAAGGTCGTCATCCCGGCAACCGCAAGGCGAGTGGCAGATGGCGTCGATTATAGAAGCGCCCCTTCGATCGCGTCGCGCCGATCGCAAAGGCGGGCAAGTTGGCGGCGGCCGTCGCATCGCGCCGCCGCCGATCGGTCGGCATCGTCACGCGACACACGACATCCGTTGCGTGCGCAACCACTGCGCCCGGCGTGCGGCGGCCGGCCGCGAATCCGCTGGCGTCAACGCGGCACCCACGCGTGCGCCGGCGCCGACATGCCGCGCGTACTGGCGCACTCGCATATCGGCACCGCGCGCCCGAACTCGCCAGCATAAAAATGCGAACGTGCAGCGTCTTGGCGCGTTTGCGCATTCCGCGTGACGATTTCGGCACATATCAGGGTTATCGACGATATGCCGATATCGTCGCCGGCCGCGCACCGAACGCGCAAGACGCACGCATTTTCGCTATCTAGACTTCGCTTCACGGTCACGAGACGACCTCACGCCACGGCAGCAATCGGCATGCATGGCCTGCGACATCGGCCGTCGTGTGCGCCGATTCCGGCACAGCCCGGACAGCACGCGGCAAGCACGCACGGCCTTCGCATCGGCCTGCCGACCGAACCGTCTCGCCCGGTTTACCGGTGCCGGCCCGCCAGCCGGCGGCGGCCCAACCACGCCATCAAGGGGAAGTGAAAGTGAAGCTGAAGGTATCGCACGTCGCGCTGGCCGCTGCCTGCGCACTGTCGGGCGCGCACGCCATTGCCGCCGACGTCGTCAAGATCGGTTTCGCCGCACCGCTGACCGGCCCGCAGTCGAACTACGGCACGGACATGCAGAAGGGCGTGCAGCTCGCGATCGCCGATTTCAATGCGACGCGTCCGACGATCGGCGGCAAGCCCGTCACGTTCCAGCTCGATTCGCAGGACGACCAGGCCGACCCGCGCACGGGCACGACCGTCGCGCAGCGGCTGATCGACGACAACGTCCGCGGGATCATCGGACACTTCAACTCGGGCACGAGCATTCCCGCATCCGACCTGTACGATCGCGCAGGGCTGCCGCAGATCTCGATGGCCACGTCGCCGCAATACACGGCGCGCGGCTACAAGACGACCTACCGGCTGCTGACCAGCGACGCGCAGGCGGGCCGCATCGTCGGCACCTACGCGGTGAAGACGCTGCGCTTCAAGCGCATCGCGATCATCGACGATCGCACGGCCTACGGCCAGGGCATCGCCGACGAATTCGCGAAGGCCGTCGAGGCGGCGGGCGGCACGATCATCAAGCGCGACTTCACGAACGACAAGGCGCTCGATTTCTCCGCGATCCTGACCAACCTCAAGGGGATGAACCCGGACGCGATCTTCTACGGCGGCGGCGACGCGCAATCGTCGCCGATGATCCGCAAGATGCGTCAGCTCGGGATGAAGTCGGCGTTCGTGACGGGCGAGATGTCGCGCTCGCCGACGTTCCTGAAGGTCGGCGGCGACGCGGCCGAAGGCGCGATCGTCTACATGGGCGGGCTGCCGAAGGAAAAGATGCCGGGCTTCGCCGGCTACGCGGCACGCTACAAGGCGCGCTTCAACGAAGACGTGATCACTTATTCACCGTACTCGTATGACGGCACGATCGCGCTGCTCACCGCGATGAAGGACGCGAACTCGACCGACCCGAAGGTGTACACGCCGTATCTCGGCAAGGTGTCGGTCAAGGGTGTGTCGGCCCCGAGCATCGCGTACGACACGAAGGGCGACCTGAGAGATGCGCCGGTGACGATCTACAAGGTCGAGCACGGCGCGTTCAAGCCGGTCGATACGATCGCCGGCAACTGATACGCAAGACCCTGCCCCGCGCGGCGCGTCAGCGGCTCACCGGCCGCCCGCGCCGCGCGCGCTTCTGCGTCTGCTTCTGCCTCGGCTCGCGGTCCGAAGCGTTCCTCGGCGCGCCCCCACGTGCGCGCATTTCGCGCTCCTGTAGAATCCCCCCACCCGCTTTGACGCTTCGTCTCCGCCGCGCCTCACCCCGGTGCGGCGGTGCGTGTTTCGTGCCTCACCCGGCACGCGGCACGCTTCGACGACGCAAGCCGCGCCTTGTCAGTCCATGCCGATAGCGGGCCCTGGAGACGCAGCACCGACAACAACATTCGAAAACCGATCGTCCTGACCATGCAAGCTTCCGAATTGAGCGGCGTGCCTCGCGCCGCCGAACGCGCGCTCACGCGCAGCGACTACAAGACACTTGGCCTTGCCGCACTCGGCGGCGCCCTCGAGTTCTACGACTTCATCATCTTCGTGTTCTTCGCGCCGGCGATTGGACAACTGTTCTTCCCGCACGACATTCCCGACTGGCTGCGCCAGCTACAGACGTTCGGCATCTTCGCGGCCGGCTATCTCGCGCGCCCGCTCGGCGGCGTGATCATGGCGCACTTCGGCGACCTGTTCGGCCGCAAGCGGATGTTCACGCTGAGCGTGCTGATGATGTCCGTGCCCACCCTGCTGATGGGCCTGCTGCCGACCTACGACACGATCGGCATCCTCGCGCCGGTGTTGCTGCTGCTGTTCCGCGTGCTGCAGGGCGCGGCCGTCGGCGGTGAAGTGCCAGGCGCGTGGGTGTTCGTGTCCGAGCACGTGCCGTCGCGTCACATCGGCTATGCGTGCGGCACGCTGACCGCGGGCCTGACGGCCGGCATCCTGCTCGGCTCGCTCGTTGCCGCCGGCATCAACAGCCGCTACTCGACCGCCGAAGTCGGCGCGTTCGCGTGGCGCATCCCGTTCCTGCTCGGCGGCGTGTTCGGCCTGTTCTCCGTGTACCTGCGCCGCTGGCTGCACGAAACGCCGGTGTTCGCCGAGATGAAGGCGAAGAAGGCGCTCGCAGACGAGATTCCGCTGAAGGCCGTGCTGCGCGACCATGGCCGCGCGGTGATCGTGTCGATGCTGCTCACGTGGATGCTGTCGGCCGCGATCGTCGTCGTGATCCTGATGACGCCCGCGCTGCTGCAGAAGCAGTTCCACCTGACGCCCGCGACGACGCTGTTCGCGAACAGCGTCGCGACGCTGTGCCTGACGGCCGGCTGCATCACCGCGGGTTCGCTCGCGGGCTGGATCGGCGCGAAGCGCGTGCTCGGCATCGGCGGCATCGGGCTGGCCGCGTGCTACTACCTGCTGTTCGTACAGGTCGCGGCTGACGCGTCGACGCTGCCGCTCTACTACGGGATCGCGGGCTTCATGGTCGGCACGATCGGCGCGGTGCCGTTCGTGATGGTCAAGAGCTTCCCGGCCGTCGTGCGCTTCTCGGGCATCTCGTTCTCGTACAACGTCGCGTATGCGATCTTCGGCGGGCTCACGCCGGTGATCGTGTCGCTGATGATGAAATCGAATCCACTCGCGCCGGTGGTGTATGTCGCGGTGATCTGCGTGCTCGGCGCGATCGCCGTGCAGTTCTCGAAGGATGCGAAAGAGGATTCGCCGCACTGAGCGGCGACGGTGCGCGTGCGGTGGCGTCCAGCCGCCGCAGCGGATGACCGGACGCACCCGCGACCCGCAAGCAATCCATGAACAAAGGGCCGAATCCCGCGGGATTCGGCCCTTTTGTTTTGCGTCAGCGCAATGGCAACAGCGTGCGTATGTGCGATCAGCGCAGGCTGCCGTACGTCGTACTCGGCCGGCGCAGGCCGTCGATGCTCGCGCCGCCCGCGCCCGTGACGTACAGCAGCAGGAAACCGCCGGCGATCGCGATGTTCTTCCAGAAATGGATCACCATGTCGTGCTGGACCGTGGCGTCCGTCGCGTCCCAGAAATTGTGCCCGACCATCGCGGTCGCAACCGTGTAGAACGCCATCAGCAGTGCGAGCGGCTTCACCTTGTAGCCGACGATCAGCAGCAGCCCGCCGAGCCCCTCGATCGCGACGACGATCGGCCCGATCACCTGCGGATACGGCACGTTCAGCCCATGCAGGTAGCCGATGAAATCAGCGTAGCCCAGCAGCTTCATCACGCCGCCCCACAGGAACAACGCCGCCAGCGCCAGGCGCGCGAAAAAAATGACGCCGGAATCGACGGAACGCGTCATGCCTCTCTCCTAGTATGCAATTCGGCCGTCCGCGCGGGGCTCGCCCGGGCGGTTCGGCGCCGCGCAGCCCTGCGGGGCCCGCGGCAAATGGGCCAGCATAGACAGAGTTTCAGCCGTGTCCAAGAAAAAGGTTGTAGCAAATCTTTACACGGCGGCGGCCGCGCGGCCCGAAGGCGACGGGATGAAAAGGCGTTTAGCCCGCGTCGCTCAACAACACGCCCTTCTTGAAGATGAAGCAGCCGTAGCCGCGCAGCTCGCCGGTGACGATCACCGCGTAGGCCTGCTGCGCGCGCTCGTAGAACGCGAACCGGTCGACGCCCGCAAGCGGCACCGCGCGCCCTTCCGCGCGGTCGATCTCGGCCTGCACCTCGCGCTGCACGGGCGGCACCGCCGCCGCATCGCCGACGACTTCCATCCGCCACGCGGGCGTATCGACGAACGTGTCGAGCGGCAGCACGGACAGCACCGCGCGCACGACGCGCGCCGAATCGGCGCCGTCGATCCGCAACGCGCGGCCGATCACCGTGTGCTCCGCGACGGATTCCGCCGGGAAATTCGCGTCGCAGATCGCGATTTCGTCACCGTGGCCCATCGCACGCAGCGTGTGCAGGATGTCGGCGTGCAACAGCGGGTCGAGATTCTTCAGCATGTCGGCTAGTCTCCGGGATCAGGAACGAACGCATAACGTTACCCGATCCCGGTGGCCGCTGCGCATGCATCCGTCGCGTCACGACGCCGCGGCCGGCATTTCGTCGATGAAGCCCGTCACCGAGGCGAGGCGGCCCGACGCGTCGACGGTGCAGAAGTCCGAGCCCTTCACGATCGCCGCGCCGTCGGGCGATACGAGCGCCCACGAGAACCGCAGGTGCTGGCCGAACCCGTCGACGTCGGTCGTGCGGCGGAAGCGGAACGCAGGGAAGCGCTCCTGCACGGCCGCGATCATCGCGTCGATGCCTGCGTGGCCGTCGCCGGCCATCAGCGGATCGCGATAGGCCGCGTCGCTCGCGTAGGTCGCATCGATCAGCGCGCGGCGACGCGTGACGTCGGGTTCGTTCCACGCGTCGAAGTAGCGGTCGATCAGGTCGGCGTGAACGGACAAGGCGGACGAAGCGGATTGGGCGGTGTTCATGGCGAGGCTCCTTGTGTCGATGAGAGGACGATGTCGCGAACGTGGCGTGTTTCGTGTTCGCGTGCAGTCATCGTCGCCGGCCTCGCGCGGGCGGTCGATTACGTACGAGGTAAGGAAATCGCGCCCGCGCCGCCGCGATCGACCAGCCGCCATCAACCCGCCGCGTAGTCGACCGCCAGGCTCCACGCCGGATCCTCGTGCTTCGCCCAGTACGCGTCGAACAACCGGCGCGTCATCGGGCCCGGCCGGCCGTCGCCGATCGGCGCGCCGTTCAGCCGCGTGACGGGCATGATCCCGCCAGCCGTCGACGTGATGAACACTTCGTCCGCATCGCGCAGTTGCCCGTCGTCAAGGCGATCGGCCCGCGCATCGATGCCCATCGACGCCGCCAGCTCGAACACGGTCTGCCGCGTGATGCCGTGCAGCACGCCGCGCTCGGGCGTCCGGAGCCCGCCGTCGCGCACGACGAAGATGTTGAATCCGGGCCCTTCGGCGATGCTGCCGTCCGTGCACTTCAGCACGACCGACTCCGCCCCCGCGTCATAGCCCTTCAACAGCCCTGCGACGAGGTCGAGCCAGTGGTAGTTCTTGATCTGCGGATCGACCGATTCGGGCGGAATCCGCCGCACGTCGTCGACCAGATGCAGGTGCAGGCCCTCGCGCAATTGCCGCTCGTTCGCGACCGAGCCGTACGGCACCGCGAACGCGATGAACTGGTTCACCGCGTCGCGCGGATCGCGGCTGAAGGTAGGCGATACGCCGCGCGTGCACAGCATTTCAACGTACGCGTTGCGCAAGCCCGAGCGGCGCACGCATTCGACGAGGATGTCGCGCAGCGCGTCGTCGCTCAGCGGCACATTCAGCCGCAGCCTTGCCAGCGAGCGCCTGAACCGCGCGATGTGCTGGTCGAGACGGAAGAAGCGGCCGTTCCACACGTGCACGGTGTCGTACGTGACGTCGGAATGCAGGAAGCCCCAGTCGAGCACCGACACGCGCGCGTCGGCGATCGGAATGAAGCGGCCGTTCATGTACGCGGCGCCCGGTGGATACGCGGGTGCTTCGGCCGGTTGAATACCCTGCGGCGCCGTGCGAGCCGCGTCGGGAACCTGCGGCGCGTAGTCGACCTGCGCGGCAAACGACGCGCGATCGGCATCGAACACGCTGCGATGCACGACCGCATTCGACCCCGCCGCGCGATCGAACGACAGCTTGCCGTCGAGATGATCGATCTCGTGCTGCATCAGCTCCGACACATCGGGCGACAGCGCGTCGCGCCGATGCAGCTCGCCGTCGAGCGTCGTGTATTGCACGCTCACCGATGCATGGCGCTCGACGCGCACGAACAGGTCGGGAAAGCACATGCAGTCGTCCCACAGCGTCATGCGCGCATCGCTGCGCCACACGATCTCGGGGTTCACGATCACGTCGGGCCAGCCATCGAGCGCGAGCGCGATCATCCGTTGCCCGACGCCGATCTGCGGCGCGGCGACCGCGCGGCCGAAACCGTGTTCGTCGCGAAACGCACGCAGCGCGGCGCGCAGTGCGCCGGCCGCTTCATGCACGGCGGGATCGGCGACGTCGCCGACCGGCCGCGCGACGTCGCACAACGATGCGGTGCCCACGGGAAGAATCCGCGTATTCATTTCACTACCTCCGACAAAGTCACCTTGTTGCCTCCTTTGAACGTCGAAATCGTTGCCGCCGGATTGCGCAGCTCGCCGTTCGCGTCGAACGCGATCCGGCCGGTCACGCCCTGAAAGTCGACGCGATGCAGCGCGTCGACGATCTTCGCGGGATCGGTGGACTGCGCGAGCATCACCGCGTGGTAGACGGCCATCATCGCGTCGTACGCATACGGCGCGTAGAGCTGCACGGGGGCGCCGTACTTCTGCGTGAAGCGCGCCGCGAACGCGGGGCCGCCCGGCATCTTCGCGAGACTCCGGCCGCCGTCCGCGCACACGAGGTTGCCGTCGAGCGCATCGCCGGCCAGCTTCAGGATCTCGTGCGTGCACAGACCGTCGCCACCCAGCAGCGGCGCGGCGATCCGCAGCTTCTTCATCTGCTTGAGCATCGGCCCGCCCTGCGTATCCATGCCGCCGAAGAAGATCGCGTCGGGCGCCTTGCCCTTGAGCAGCGTCAGCGGCGCGCCGAAGTCGAACGCCTTGTCGGTCGTGTATTCGCGGCCGACCACGGCCGAGCCCGCCTTCCCGAGCCCGTCGACGAACACGTCCGCGATGCCCTGCCCGTAGGCCGTGCGATCGTCGACGACGCCGATGCGCCGCGCGTGCAGCTGCTCGACCGCATAGCGGGCAACGGCCTGCCCGAGAAAATCGTCGTTCGCGAGCATCCGGAACGTCGTGCGATAGCCGAGACGCGTGAATTCGGGATTGGTGGCCGACGGCGTCAGCTCCGCGATGTTCGCCGTCGCATAGAGCCGCGCGACGGCGATCGACGTCCCCGAATTCTGGTGGCCGATCACCGCGCTGACGTGCGTATCGACGAAGCGCTGCGCGACCGTCGTCGCGACCTTCGGGTCGGCCTGGTCGTCCTGCGCGTCGAGCGCGAACGTGACCGGATGCCCGGCGACGCCCGGATGCGCGGCGTTGATTTCGTCGATGGCCAGCCGGATGCCGCGCGCGCTGTCCTCGCCGAAATGCGCCTGCGCGCCCGTGAGCGCGCCGGCAAAACCCACGACGACCGTATCCGCGCCAAACGCGGGAACGGCCAGTACAAGCGACACCAGTGGCACGAGCGGCACGAGCGGCACGAGCCGCGCCAGTAGCAAACGTCGGGAACGCATGATGTTTTCCTCGCAGCTTCGTCGTTGACGGGTGCTACGATTATCGGCAGCCGTCGCGAAATCCGATAAACATCGGGCGGCCCCGTTCGTGAGTTTGTTTCGTTTTTTCTCCCCGAAGGAAATCCGATGAATCCCGCCGCCGCGCCGCTCGACGACTTCGACCTGCGGATCCTCGCCCGCCTCCAGCATGACAACCAGATCACCAACCAGGCGCTCGCCGCCGAGATCGGCCTGAGCCCGCCCGCGTGCCTGCGCCGCGTGAAGCGGCTGCGCGACGAGCGCTATATCCAGCAGGACGTGTCCGTCGTCGATCCGACCAAGGTCGGCCTCCCGTTGACGATGCTGGTGCTCGTGCAGGTCGAGCGCGAACGGGTCGACCTGCTCGACGAATTCAAGCGGTTCCTGAAATCGCTGCCAGAAGTCATGCAGTGTTATGTGGTGACGGGCCGCGCGGATTTCGTGCTGATGATCGCGATGCGCGACATCGAACACTACGAGGAATTTTCCACGCGCGTGTTCCGGCAACATCACAACATCCGTCACTTCGAGACGATGGTCGTGATGTCGCGCGTGAAGGTGGGGCTGTCGCTGCCGATCGACATCGCGTAACGAACGCCCGGCGCGGGCCCATGCACGTGCCCGCGCCGCCGCAATGAAAACGGGCGCCCTCGGGCGCCCGCTTCGTCTGGCGGCAACGGCCGCGCGCGTCAGGTCACCGGCGCCGGATTGAACAGCGTCAGCGCATTCGCGAGCTTCCATTGCTCGGCCCACGTGCGGCGCTTGCCGCTCGCGACATCGAGCATCAACCGGAACAGTTCCCAGCCGGTGTCCTCGATCGTGGCCGCGCCGGTCGCGATCTGCCCCGCATCGAGATCCATCAGGTCGTGCCAGCGGCGCGCGAGGTCGCTGCGCGTCGCGACCTTGATCACCGGCACCTGCGCAAGGCCGTACGGCGTGCCGCGTCCGGTCGTGAAAATATGCAGGTTCATCCCGGCCGCGAGCTGCAGCGTGCCGCAGATGAAGTCGCTCGCGGGCGTCGCCGCGTACAGCAGCCCCTTCTGCTTCGCGCGATCGCCGGGACGCACGACGCCGGCGATCGGCGCACTGCCCGACTTCACGATCGAGCCCATCGCCTTCTCGACGATGTTCGACAGGCCGCCCTTCTTGTTGCCGGGCGTCGTGTTCGCGCTGCGGTCGACGCGGCCGCGCTGCAAATAGCGGTCGTACCAGTCCATCTCGCGGATGATCTCGCGCGCCACGTCCTCGTTCGCCGCGCGCGACGTGAGCTGCGCGACACCATCGCGCACCTCCGTCACCTCGGAGAACATGATCGTCGCGCCCGCGCGCACCAGCAGGTCGGCCGCGAAGCCGACGGCCGGGTTCGCGGTGAGCCCCGAGAACGCGTCGCTGCCGCCGCACTGCACGCCGACGACGAGATCCGACGCGGGGCACGTCTCGCGACGGCGGCGGTCAAGCCGCTCGAGATGCGATTCGGCCATCTTCATGATCGAGTCGATCATCGAGTTGAAGCCGACGTGCGCGGCATCCTGCAGGCACACCACGCCGCCGTTGTCGGTCGCACCGTCGGCCGCGACCGGAATCGTGCCGGGCGGCAGCAGGCGCTCGGGCTGCAGCTTCTCGCAGCCGAGGCTCACGGTCATCACCTCGCCGCCGAAATTCGGATTCAGGCTGATGTTGCGCAGCGTGCGGATCGGGATGTCGGCGTCGGGTGCATCGATCGCCACGCCGCAGCCGTACGTGTGCTCGAGCCCGACCACGTCGTCGACGTTCGGGTAGCGCGGCAGCAGCTCGGCCTTGATCCGCTTCACCGCATGCTCGACCACGCCGGACACGCACTGCACGGTCGTCGTGATCGCGAGGATGTTGCGCGTGCCGACCGAGCCGTCGGCATTGCGGAAGCCCTCGAACGTGTAGCCTTCGAGCGGCGGCAGCGGCGGCGCGGCGCGTGTTGCGAGCGGCAGGTCGTCGAGCCCCGGCGGCTCGGGCATGCGCATCGTGCGCTCGTTGACCCAGCTGCCGCGGCGCAGCTCGACCAGTGCATAGCCGATCACCACGTTGTAGCGGACGATCGGGTCGCCGGCCGCGAGATCGACCAGCGCAACCTTGTGCCCTTGCGGCACGCCTTCGCGCAGCGTCAGCCCGTCGGCGAACGTCGCGCCCTCGGGCAAGCCGCCGTCGTTGACGACGATCGCGACGTTGTCGTCCGGGTGCACGCGAATATAGAGCGGGGAAGCAGTCATCGGAATTCCTGGAGGCTATCGGCCATATCGTTAGTCATCATACGACATTCAACCTTGATCGGCGATGCTGCGTAAACCCTTATCCGGAAAGACCCTACTATTTATCTGCCAGCAAACCGCTTGCGTCACCCCCCCCCCCTCGTTGTACGATGACATACAACGACATCGCCAATGTGGCTCGTATGCCGTTCCCGACGAACCCAGCACTCGCGCTAGACGGACGAACCAACCATGACCTCACCGCAAGAACTCAAACAGATCATTTCCCACGGCCTGCTGTCGTTTCCGCTGACGGATTTCGACGTCGACGGCAGCTTCCGCCCGTCCACCTATGCCGAGCGCCTGGAATGGCTCGCGCCGTACGGTGCGAGCGCGCTGTTCGCGGCCGGCGGCACCGGTGAATTCTTCTCGCTCACGCAGCGCGAGTATTCGGACGTGATCCGTGTCGCGACGGAAACCTGCAAGGGCAAGGTGCCGATCCTCGCCGGCGCGGGCGGCGCGACGCGCGTCGCGATCGAATATGCGCAGGAGGCCGAGCGCCTCGGCGCGAGCGGCGTGCTGCTGATGCCGCACTACCTGACCGAAGCCAGCCAGGAAGGGATCGCCGACCACGTCGAGCAGGTGTGCCGCGCGCTGAAGATCGGCGTCGTGGTGTACAACCGCGCGAATTCGAAGCTGAACGCCGACATGCTCGAGCGCCTCGCCGACCGTTGCCCGAACCTGATCGGCTTCAAGGACGGCGTGGGTGAAATCGAAAGCATGGTGACGATCCGCCGCCGCCTCGGCGACCGCTTCGCGTACCTCGGCGGCCTGCCGACGGCCGAAGTCTATGCCGCCGCTTACAAGGCGCTCGGCGTGCCGGTGTATTCGTCGGCCGTGTTCAACTTCATCCCGAAGACGGCGATGGACTTCTACGAGGCGATCGCGAAGGACGACCACGCCACGGTCGGCCGCCTGATCGACGAGTTCTTCCTGCCGTACCTGAAGATCCGCAATCGCCGCGCGGGCTATGCGGTCAGCATCGTGAAGGCGGGCGCGAAGCTCGTCGGCCATGACGCAGGCCCGGTGCGCGCACCGCTCGTCGACCTCACGGAAGCGGAAGCGGCCGAGCTCGACGTGCTGATCAAGAAGATGGGGCCGCAATAAGCGGCAGGTAGTCAACCGGCACACGCTTCGGCGTGGGCCGGCGCGGCGCCGCGCATTCGGCCCGCTTGCGTTCTTCGACGGCCGCCCCGCGCTTCGCGGGCCGGCCGTTTTCGTCACATCTGCGAGATGGTGCCGACGATCCGGTAGCGCAGGCTGCCCAGCCTGAGCCGGGTCGCGGCGATCTCCGCGCCGGTGGCCGAGCGCCGCGCACGCGTGTTCGGATCGCTGGCGAGCATCTGGTCGAGCACGTCGGGATCGACGACTGCGTCGAAGAACCGCCCGACCGTGAGCATCGCGTACTGCTTCGCGGTCGCCAGCTGGCTGTTGGCCTGCGTCAGCGCGTCGGTGCGCAGGCCCGGGTCGCGCTCGTCGATGCTGCGGCGGTGCTTCAGCGCGAACGCCAGCGCCTCCATGTCCAGCCTGAACCGCTTGACGGCCTGGCCGAAGCGGAGCGAATGCGGATCGGAGCCGGTGACGGGCCGCCCCTGGTTGATGGTCACGTCGAATTCGCTGCCGCCCAGGTCACGCTGCAATTCGAACAGCGCGTTGGCCAGCACGCGGCCTTCGCTGTATTCCCCGACCTGCGTGCGCACCGATTTCGCGACGTCGCCGACCGCTTTCCACAATCCGGCCGCGAACAGGTGGTCGCCACGTTTGCTGATGTTCATGATGCCGTTCCCTCTTGGTCTTTTTCTGGATCTCTCAGGTTTTGCCTGCGGGTCGGTCGACCCGCGGCTTCGGTACTGTAGGAGAAAAGCGGGCGGCGCGGAAGCCGGCCATGAAAAAAGGCGGAAGCGGCCGACCGGCCCCTTCCGCCCTTCCGTTTCAGGCCGTCATCCCGGCATACCCGCCGCCGGGATCACCCCCTCAGCCGATCACTCCGCCTTCCCGTCCCGCAGCCGCGGAATCGCGAGCGGATTGCTTTGCTGCAGCCCTTCCGGCAGCAGATCGTCCGGGAAATCCTGGTAGCACACGGGCCGCAGGAAACGCTCGATCGCCGTCGCGCCGACCGACGTGACGGCCGGGTTCGACGTGGCCGGGAACGGCCCGCCGTGCACCATCGCGTCGCACACCTCGACGCCGGTCGGGTAGCCGTTGACCAGCAGGCGGCCCGCCTTGCGTTCGAGGATCGGCAGCAGCCGGCGCGCGAGCGGCTTGTCGTCGGCGTCCATCTGCAGCGTGGCCGTCAGCTGGCCTTCGAGCGCTTCGAGCACGCGCGCGACTTCGTCGAGATCGCGGCAACGCACGATCAGCGACGCCGGACCGAACACCTCGTGGCTGAACGCCGGCTCGGCCAGGAACGCCTGTGCACCGACTTCGTACAGTGCGCCGCCGGCCTGGCAGTCGGTCTGCGCCGTCTCGCCCGCGCCGATTTCGCGCACGCCCGGCAGTTCGGCCAGCTTGCCACGGCCGTTGCGATACGCATCGGCGATGCCGCGCGTGAGCATCACGCCGGCCGGCTTCTTCGCGAGCGCCTGTGCGGCGACGGTTTCGAAGCGGTCGAGATCGGGGCCGTCGATCGCGAGCACGAGGCCCGGGTTCGTGCAGAACTGGCCGACGCCGAGCGTCAGCGAATCGACGAAGCCGGTCGCGATCGCGTCGCCGCGCGCGGCGAGCGCCGCCGGGAACAGCACGACGGGGTTGATGCTGCTCATTTCCGCGTAGACGGGAATCGGCTGCGGGCGGGCGTTCGCGAGCTGCACGAGCGCCATGCCGCCCTGCCGCGACCCGGTGAAGCCGACCGCCTGGACCGCCGGATGGCTGACGAGCGCCGCGCCGATCACGCGGCCGGGACCGACCAGCAGCGAGAACACGCCCGCCGGCATCCCGGTTTTC